>JANXNT010001393.1 GCA_025353985.1 Limnoglobus sp. | reverse complement strand
AAAACTCAGGGACGATCGTCCGTGGGCTTTCTAGGTATTTCCACCCACAACAATCCCCGCCAGCGCCTTCTCCAGCAGGTCCATCCGTGCCAGGCCGGACCGTAGTGTTTTGGCGATGCCCGATTCGCCCCAATATGCGCCGGCCAACTGTCCGCAGATCGCTCCCGTGGTGTCGGCATCGTCGCCGAGATTCACGGCTCGCAAGACGGCTTCCTCGAAATTGTCGGCTTTGTGGAAAGCCCACAACGACGCTTCGAGACTTTTGACGACCCAACCCGAACCCTGGATAGTGGGCGGTTGTTTGTGTCGAAAACTACCCTCGGCAATTTCGTGAATCAAGGGGTGCAGTGGCTTCGTGGCGTGGAGTGTCTGCAATGGCGGCCAGTCCGGGGATAGCACTTCTTCCCGCGCTTCGCCGTGGATGAGGGCGGCGAGAACGATCGCCAAATAGCGGCACGCGGAGACGCACGCATCGCTGGCGTGCGTTGGCAAACTCGATTCTTCCGCAAGCCGAGTCAGTTCCTCGCAGTTGTCCGGGTAGAGATGGGCATACCGAATCGGTACGGGGGCGAGCCGCATGATCGAGCCGTTACCACTGGCCCTTTCCGAGCGGTCGCCGGAAGTGAGTGCGTTCTTTTTGGCAGTGAAATGGCTCAGCGCATTTCGGGTCGTGATGCCGATGTCGAAACATCGCCCGTTCACCGAATATTTGCCGGTTTGCCACCATTCGACGTACCGATTCGCCTGGTCGTTCAAGTCCCAGCCAACCGTCGTAATTCTGTCGGCAAGGGCCACCGCCATACTGGTGTCGTCGGTCCACTCGCCCGCTTCGAGGCCGTGCGGTCCGCCATTGCGATAGCCGGTGACGGGTGCGAAACTGCCAGGGGGCCGGAACTCCACGGCGGCTCCAAGGGCATCGCCGAAACCGGTGTGAGCGACCAGGCGCGGTATCAATGAACTATCGGTACACTTTGCCCGAATCGGTAACGACCGCTTTTGCTTCATCAGGCTCCAGCCCGAAGCTCTCGACGAATGTCGCGACGACCGCTTTCTTTGGCTCGAATATCTTGTCGTTGCGCAGGACCATGAACGGAATCGTTTGACCGCCGACCATCCCACGGTCGGGATCGAAGGTGTAGGTGATATTCCCCAAATTGTTTCGGCAAAGCCACACCCGCGGTTGGTTTTTCCCACCCGTTAAATTCGAACTGAGGATAGAAAGCAGACCATAATTGACCAAAAAGGTGACGATGGACTCTTTGCTGAGAGGCTCGGGTTGTTCGTCTTTCGGAACTGCCTCAAGGTCGTCTTCCGGCAACTCGACGGTCATCGGTTCGTACGGATCCATCGGTATGTTAATCTGGTACAAGTAACGGCCACCAACACCGATACCGCCACGTTCTTCGACGATGACGCCGATTAATTTCCGAAAGCCCATGTTCAGCCGAACCCGGTCGCCCAAGTGAAATTTCATGCGTTTGGTTGCGGCTTTTATCTTCGATCTTACCATGGTGAACCACCATTAATTTGCTGAATGTACGAACGCATCACTTCGTCAAAACTGACAGCAAGTTGATTGCAATCGACTCGCCACTCGCGGACTCGTTTGATTCTGAGCGATGTCGCACCTAATATTGTCACGTCGAAGTCTTGATGAGCGATCGCGTTTCGCCACGTGTTCAAGGTATCCAAGCGTCGTTGCCGGTCTTGATTTTGAAAGCTCAAGCTCCCCACTTCGTCCCAAAAAGCCAGTCCAAACCGATTGTAGTCTGCGCCAATGTTACCGGGATTTGGGTTGCCTTTGTCCAGCTTTCGATTTTGTATGAATAGCTTACTGAATGCTGCTCTCAGAATACCGTTCGGTACACTTTTTGCGAAATAGTCAACGCACTCCGAATGCAAGTCTCGACAGAAGCCTTGGAATTGCGACGAGAGTAACACCGCATATGCGTGATTGATCTGCTGAGTAGCATGTCTTCGCCCTCGACTGGAGCCGCCCACGCTTCGGTGAGCGAACTCAAGTTCATCGAGAGCTTGCGTCCGTACATTTTGCCAAGTTTGTAACGATACCGATGGCATAGTTCTACATCAGTTCGCGGATCGGGCTGCCGCCGTTTAGCATCGGCATTGGGCGGCCGGTGCCATCGGGGAAACTCGTGTTCGCGTAATCGATGTGCAGGTGCTGGAACACCGTGGCCCAGAGGTCTTCGGGGATCATCGGGCGATCCTTGGGTACCTCGGCTTTGCTCGTCGTCGAGCCGATCGTTTGCCCCATCTTGAACCCGCCACCGGATAGCAGCATCGACATCGCCATCGGCCAGTGATCGCGACCCGGTTGCATGACTCCCGTCTGTGTGCCCTTGGAATACTCCACCTTCGGCGTGCGGCCGAACTCGCCGGTGACGACGAGCAGTACACGCTTGTTCAAGCCGCGGAGATGAAGGTCTTCGACGAGTGCGGAGATCGCCTGATCGAAGAAGCCGAGTTTGTACTGCGTGTCCTCGAAGATGTGGCAGTTCACGGCGTGCGAATCCCAGTTGTAGCTGTGGTTCGATTTCGGCTGCACGCCCGGCGGCGTCGGGTTCTCCATCACCATCGTCACCCAGTTCGCGCCGTGTTCGACGAGCCGGCGGGCGAGTAACGCGCGTTGGCCGTAGCGGTGCATCCCGTAGCGTTCGCGGAGCTTTCCGGGTTCTTTCGAGAGATCGAATGCATTCCGTGCGGTGTCTTTCGTAACGAGTTCGAGCGCCCGACTGCGGAGCGTATCTTGCGCGTTGGCATTACCGGTACGGTCGCCGACGAGCGGCTTGTTGAACTGCGACAACAGCGCGAGCCGGTCGGGGAGTTTCTCGGCGAGGCCGGGCAACATCGTGAGGTTCTGCACGCCGAACTTCGCATCGGCAGGGTCGCCGACGAGCATGAACGGGTGCGTGTTCGTGCCCAAATACGACGAGCCGAAGCTGAAGGTATCGATCCCTTGTCGCCCGCCATCGACGCCGCAAACGTAGTTCGGCACGCCCGCAGATCGCACGGGGAGCATCTTCGCCGCCATCGAACCGACCATCGGGTAATCGTTGATGAAACCGACCGGTTGGAGCGGGTCGCGGCCCGTTAGGAACTTCTTGTGCCCGCCACCGTGGTCGGCAAACTTGTGCGCGATCGAGCGGATAATCGCGTATTTGTCGGCATTCTTCGCGAGTTGCGGTAAGTGTTCGCAGATCTGAATCCCCGTCACGTTCGTGGGGATCGGCTTGAAGGCCCCGCGAAACTCCGCCGGTGCGTCCGGCTTCATGTCGAAAGTATCTTGGTGCGGTGGCCCGCCTGGCAGCCAGACGAAAATCACCGCCGGTGCGTTCGAACTCGTGTCGTCGGTACTGGCATCGGCGCGGTACGAGTTCACACCGGAAAGCCCCGCCGATGCGAGCGCGACCGAGCCAAATTTGAGGAAATCGCGGCGATCCGGGCCAGAACATGGCAGCGGCAAGTGCATCATCAATGCAGACTCCCCAGTTGGGAAGAGGGTGGCGGGATACACAGAGTGTAATCGGTCATCGTGTCAGGGTCAAATGCGTTTTGTAAGTCTGCGCGACCCGTGTGTGCGTCAGGGTAGATTTAATTTTCGAGATACTCGGTTGAATAACGATCTTGTTTTTATTATTGTATTACAACCGCTAGCAAATCGTTCGTTAGAATGAGGTACGTTATGGCTGTTCGCTCACGTTCATTTTCATCTCGCATTCGGCGCGGTTTCACCCTCATCGAGTTACTGGTAGTCATTGCGATTATTGCCATTCTCATTGGATTATTGCTACCTGCGGTGCAAAAGGTGCGTGAAGCGGCGGCGCGAACGACTTGCTTCAACAACCTCAAGCAAATCGGCTTGGGCGTGATGAGTTACGAATCGAGCTTCAGCTTACTACCGCCGAGCATGAACAATCGCGGTATGACATCCGACGTGTTGATTCTGCCGTATCTGGAGCAAGTCGCGCGGTTCCGAATCTGGGAACCGACGCAGAAAGGGTCGGGAACGTTCTGGTGTTCGAACGTGCAACCCGTGCTCCGTGGGTATGGCCCCACAACCGCCACCGTGTTTGCCGACGAAGGCAACATCAAGATGTTCCTTTGCCCATCGGGGGTAGCGCTGGAATCGGCGGTGAACATGCCACGACTTCGCGGGTGGGGCTTACGGGGAATCGACTTCCCGAGCACCGGTGTTTGGGCATCGGTCGGCGTGGCACCGCCATTGTTGAGTACGACGACGGACTCGTTCGTGGGTGGCACAATCGCAATTACATCGACTGGCAAAACCAACTATGCGCTGAACATCGGTTTCAGTCCTCACCCGGCTAGCCCCGAAACCCAGTATGGTGGGCCGTTCCGCTACAAAGGCGGTTCTGGACGAGGCATAGCGATCGCCGGCATCACCGACGGGATGAGCAATACGCTCGGTTGGGCCGAAACCGCAGGTGGTCTGACGTTTGTCGGTACGGCAAACGAGGGCTGGACCATTAACCCCATCGGACATTCGTTCTTCATCAGTAACTTTCGTTCGTGCCCATCGCCGAGTGCGGGTTGCCTCAAAACCGCTGCGGGTCGCGGTTTGGGTAGTGGGCGACCCGGTAGCCTTCATACTGGTGGACGCTACAACGCCGCATTCATGGACGGCTCAGTCCGCTCGCTTGCGGGTGATCTGGATTTCAGCACGATTTACGTACCAATGTGCGGCGCAGCTGATGGCGACATCGTCCAATTCGATTGATCATTCCCCTACCACGAACGGCCACTGTTATGCATCGGATATTCCTTTTGGTTTTGTTCGCGATAGGTTCGCTCGGTTGCTCGGATGCGAAGAATAGCAATCCGAAGGCCGGCGAAAGCAAAAAAGGCAATTCTGGAGTCAAGGAATCCGACGCGGATACGAACCAAGGTTCGTCGAAAGCCGATTGATTCGCACGACAAACTCGTCCCGTCGGACTACTGTCAACCGCTGCGCGCATCCATAAATTAGTCGTGAAAGTTACTTTTTGCAAAAGCCCCCGCTACGGTTGCGGGCTTCCCCCATTGCGGAGACGAACGTCCATGGCAGTGAAAGTCGGTATCAACGGGTTCGGTCGCATCGGCCGATTGGTGTTCCGGGCGCTCGTCGAACAAGGCCTCCTCGGTAAAGAAATCGACATCGTGGCCGTCAACGATCTCGTCCCCGCAGACAACCTCGCCTACCTGGTAAAGTACGATTCCACGCAAGGGAAATTCAACGGCTCCGTGCACAGCGAAAAGTCGTCGCCGTCCCTCGCCGAAGACGATGTCCTCGTCGTCAACGGGCACCGCATTCAGTGCCTCGCCGTGAAGGAAGGTCCGACCGCGATCCCGTGGGGCAAGCTCGGCGTCGATTACGTCATCGAATCGACGGGGCTGTTTACCGATGCCGACAAGGCACAGGGGCACATCACCGCTGGCGCGAAGAAAGTCATTATCTCCGCGCCTGCCAAGGGCGAAGATCTGACGATCGTGATGGGCGTCAACAACGAAAAATACGACCCGAAAACACACCACATCATCAGCAACGCGAGTTGCACGACAAACTGCCTCGCGCCAGTCGTTCACGTGTTGCTGAAGGAAGGCTTCGGCATCGACGAAGGCCTGATGACGACGGTCCACAGCTACACCGCAACGCAAAAAACGGTCGACGCGCCGAGCAAGAAGGACTGGAAAGGTGGCCGTAGCGCCGCAATCAACATCATCCCGAGCGCAACCGGTGCCGCACGCGCAGTCGCGCTGGTGCTGCCCGAACTGAAGGGCAAACTGACCGGAATGGCGTTCCGCGTACCGACGCCGACCGTCTCAGTGGTCGATCTCACCGTGAAAACCGTGAAGGCGACGAGCTATAAGGAAATTTGCGAAGCGATGAAGCGCGCGAGCGAAACGTACATGAAGGGCATCCTCGCCTACACGACCGACGAAGTCGTGAGCAGCGACTTCATCCACGATAACCACAGCAGTATCTTCGATGCGGGCAGTGGCATCGAGTTGAACAGCAAGTTCTTCAAGTTGATCAGCTGGTACGACAACGAATGGGGCTACAGCAACCGCTGCGTGGACTTGCTGAAGTTCATGATCGCGAAGGGTTAATTTCTGGCTCCTTGCTCCGATGCGGAGAGGGAGCAGAGCTTTCGAGCATCGGGTGTGATAGAATGGTATTTGTTTAACCCACAAACCGTGAGAGCCATCCCATGCTGACTTCAGGCGACGTAGAAACCCGGCTTCGAGAAGTGCCGTTCCATCCGTTTCGGATTGTAACTTCGGCCGGGCAGACTCACGATGTCTATCATCCCGATCTGGTCATCATCGGTCGGCGGTTTTTAATTGTCGGAATACCCAGTGCAGAAGCACCGAGTTATGCGGAGCAGGTTACACGACTTTCAATGATGCATATCACGGAACTTTGCGATCTGCCGGCGTTAACAAAATAGTCCTTCAACCGGATTCGGAGTCATCGCGTGGCAAAGAAACGCACGAAGGGCAAAGACCCACTTGGGAAGCTGTTGCTATTTTACACCAGCACGAATCCTGGGAAGATTGCGACGGCCAGTATTGTGTGCGGGCTGGGACTAATTGGGATCATCGTGACGGCGGCGGCTCTCCAGTCGTCGGTCTACGGTTACGCGCTTTCTGGCATCCTATTTGTCGCTGGCGGTATTTCGACAATGATGGCCGTACAGAAATGTGGCGAGACGTTTGAAGTCTTTCAGAATGGCGTTCGCTACACGACGAAGAAAGATACATTCGACATCCCGTGGGAAGAGATGAAGTCGGTTAAGGTCCGCAAGTTCCTCATCGGCGGCGAGACGCTGCGAGTGACCGATTACGACCTCGGGAATCGAACCTACCGCGGCAAAGGTGTCAAGTATGTGTTTGCTTTCAACGGCGAATTCGACAAGATTGTCGTTCCCGACTATGTGCTCTGCAACGGTCCCGACCCGCAGACCTTGCTAAAAAGAGTCGAGAAGTTCATACCAGACAAAGTGAGCGTTTTCGAACCCAACGACGACGACGTCTTCAGCGATTACGTCAACTAATATTCAACGACACTTATAGAAGCAGACCGATGGCTAAAAAGCAGATCAGCGATCTCGGCGACTTGAAGGGCAAGAAAGTCCTCGTGCGGGTCGATTTCAACGTGCCACTGGACAAGATCAGCGGCGAGATCAAGAACGATCGCCGCATTCGCGGCGCGCTGCCGACGATCAAAGCACTCCTGAAAGCGGGCGCTTCGGTGATCGCGATGAGCCACCTCGGCCGACCGACCCGCGACGCAGTCGCCGACAAGTTCCTGACGATGGACAAAGTCGCCGAACGGCTCGCGGACCTGCTGGAAATCTCCGTGGCCAAGGCGGGCAACACCGTTGTCGGCGCGGAAGTCACGGCACGGGCGGCGGCACTGCAACCCGGCGAAGTGCTGATGCTCGAGAACTTGCGCTTCGACCCGCGCGAGCAAAAGAATGACGCCGAGTTCGGGATTCTCGTTGCCGCGCTCGGCAATGCGTATGTGAACGATGCGTTCGGCACTTGCCACAACGACAAAGACGCGAGCATGGTCGCCTTGCCGATGCGGATGAAGAACAACGGCTTCCCGCGTGCAGTTGGTTTTCTCGTTGCCAAGGAACTCGAAATCATCGATGCCCTCATGGCACAACCGAAGTTGCCGCTGCTCGCCGTGATGGGCGGGGCGAAGGTTTCGGACAAGATCGCGTTCATCAACGTGCTGTTGTCGAAAGTCGATCAACTGCTGATCGGCGGCAAGATGGCGTACACGTTCCTGAAGGCCCAAGGGCACGATGTTGGCGGCACGCGCGTCGCCCCGGAAGAACTCCTCGCAGCGCAACCATTGCTTCACCACATCGGCGGCAAGATCCAACTGCCCGTCGACTACCTCGCCGCGAAATCGTCGGACCTCAACGAGACGAAGCATATCGTCAACGAGGCGATTCCCGCCGATTTCGAAGGCGTCGATATTGGCCCCCGCACCGTCGAAGTCTACAGTAACCGCATCAAACAAGCGGGCACGGTGATCTGGAACGGCCCCGTCGGCTGGTTCGAAAAACCGGCGTTCAGCAAAGGTACACGCGGTATCGCCGAGGCGATGGCGCACAGCAACGCCGTCACGATTGTCGGCGGCGGCGAGACGGCCGAGGCGGTCGAGCAGTTCGGCTTCGATACGAAAATGACGCACGTGTCGACCGGAGGCGGGGCGTTTCTCGCTTATGTCGAAGGCAAGCCGTTCCAGTCCCTCGCGCAAATTGACGACAAATAAAGGTTCTCCGAATGTCGAATGCCGAACTGCCCAAGCGCGGGGTTCCCGAAGGACTGTGGATCAAATGCCCGTCGTGCAAAGCGACGGTCTTCAAGAAGGACGTTGCGCGCAACCTGAACGTCTGCCCGGAGTGCCAGCATCACTTCAACTCGTCGGCACGCGATCGCATCGAGCAACTGCTCGACGAAAATACATTCGAGGAATGGGACGCGAACCTGAAGCCGGTCGATAGCCTCGGTTTCGTCGACCGCATTCCGTACGCGCAACGGATTCTGGAAGAGCAGGCGAAGACCGAAATGAACGACGCCGCCGTCACGGGGATGGGCTTCATCCGCGGCCGGGGCGTGATCATCGGTATCACCGATTTCGCGTTCATGGCGGGCAGCATGGGGGCGGTCGTCGGAGAGAAATTAACGCGGGCCGCCGAGCAAGCGACCGAGCGCCGGCTGCCGTTAATTTTCGTGAGTGGCTCGGGCGGCGGTGCGCGAATGCAAGAAGGGATTTTGTCGCTGATGCAGATGGCGAAAGTCTCGGCCGCACTCGCGCGGTACGACTCCGCTGGCGGGTTTTACATCTGCATTTTAACCAACCCGACGATGGGTGGCGTTGCCGCCAGTTGGGCGTTCCAGGGCGATATCACGCTGGCCGAACCGAAGGCGATGGTCGGCTTCGCGGGGGCACGTACGATCAAGAACACGATCCGCCTCGAACTGCCCGACGGCTTCCAGACCAGCGAATTCCTGATGGCACACGGCTTCGTCGATCGCATCGTCCACCGCAAAGATCTGCGAACCGAAGTCGCCCGCCTGATCGATTACTGCAATATTTCCTGACCGTAATCGTAATCATGACAAACGATCCGGACGACGATCATCGGTTATTCGCCGCGACGCTTGAATTAGCCGCGACGCGAAGGCTTTGCGAAGCGGAGCGCGTGCGCTTCACCCACAGCCCGCGATTTCTGCACGTCAGCGGCAACGGAGTTGGCTACAACACATACGAAGAAAAATTCTGGGGACGCACGCTATATAGACCGGATCCGGAACAGCGGTGAGAATGACAGGAGGAAGTTCCTGCTCGCCGAGTGTCTGGACAACTACACGATCATGAGCGAACCGGAACGGGAGAAGTTCGAGAAACTGCAAGAGGAGAAACGACCGATGGACAAAGAATTCGTAAGCAGCTTCGAACGCCGCGGAATCAAGAAAGGCCAAGCCTTGGGCGAAGCTGCGGGACAACGCACGTTCGTGTTTCGTCAACTCAATAAAAAGTTTGGCGAACTCACCGCCGATCAGAAGGCCATCGTCGAAGCGTTGAGCGTCGAGCAGCTCGAAGAAATTTCCCTAGAGATATTTGACGCGAACAGTCTCTCGGAACTGCCCGGTTTCGATAAATAGACGGTTATGAACAGTGTTGCCCTGCCGGAATGGAGTCTGAACGATGTCTGCGATTGCCCTGAAACTGCCCGATGGTTCGATTCGCGAAGTGCCTTCGGGAACCCGCCCGCGCGATGTCGCCGAGGCGATTGGCAAGCGGTTGGCGCAGGCGGCGATTGCGGCGAAGGTGAACGGCACGATCGTCGATCTCGACCGCGAACTGACGGCGGATGCGGACTTCGCGCTGCTCACGGATCGCGATGCGGAGTCGCTCGATGTGCTGCGGCATTCGTGTGCGCACATCATGGCGCGGGCTGTCATGCGGTTGTTCCCCGGTACCGAACTCGCGTTCGGACCGACCATCGACAACGGTTTCTATTACGACATCCACACGCAAACCCCGATCCGCGAGGAAGACTTCGTTCGCATCGAAGCCGAGATGGCGAAGATCGTGAAACTTGCCGAGCCGTTCGAGCGGTTCGAGAAGCCGACTGCTGAAGGCAAAACGCTCATCGGCGACCTCAACCAGAAGTTGAAGGTCGAGCATATCGACGAGAAGCTGAGTGCGAACGAGACTGTCAGTTTCTATCGGCAGGGCGAGTTTATCGATCTCTGTCGCGGGCCGCACATTCCGCACGCGGGCAAGGTCGGCGCGTTCAAAATTCTCAGCATCGCGGGGGCGTACTGGAAGAACGACAGCAAGC
>JANXNT010001359.1 GCA_025353985.1 Limnoglobus sp. | reverse complement strand
AGTAAATCACCCGTGGCCGTTGGCGGTACATCGCAATCGCCGACCACATCCCCGATAGCACCGAACCCAACGGCAATTTCGCGAAGAATCGGCCGATCGATTCGATCGTCCGTGCAGGCAGGAAGCCGAGTACCACCCAGCCAATGACGCCGCCTACGACGAGACTCCCCGCCACCGTGATGATCTTTTGCAAGTAACTATTGGCGAGGATTCTCGCATCGCCGAGTAGCCAACAGGTGCCTCCGACCGCCGACGAAAACAGCAGCAACCCGAACAGTCCGAGCAAGCGATCGACGATCACCGTGGCGAATGCGGCCCCTTTTCGGTCGGGTTGTTCGCGCATGATGAAGTACGATTTCACTCCGTCGCCGCCGATCGAACCGGGCAAGAACGTGTTGTAGAAATAGCCAACCATGCTGAGGCGAAAGGCGTTTCGCAACGTGAACGGCAGATCGAGCGCCCGCACCAGCAAGTACCAACGGTAGAACTGAATCCCGACTGCCACGACGCCACACACCGCCGCGATTAGCAACATCGTGAAATCGGGCATCTGCCTCAGTAGCCCCTTAATGCCGGGGTTGTTGCCGTTCGGTTCCCAGAACTTCGAAATGACGTAGGCCAGCAGCCCGAAACCGATGGCGTACTTCAACACGCCGATCACCAGATCCTTAATCTTCACGCCGCTCCCCCGTGCGAAATCGAATCGGGCTATTGTGCGGAGGAAAGCAGATCGCGGCCAGGCGCAATCCACACGGTAACCCAGCAACCCCAAAGTGATGGGAAGTGGATCTTGATGGCGTTTTCAGGTCATCCTGGTTTTGGTTTTTATCCCAACGGGATTTCAGCGATTAGCCCCAGGTCGCGCTTCGCGCACCTGGGGTAGGCCGTGGAAAATTAGCCGCGACACGCAGGCTTTGCGAAGCGAAGCGCGTGGACTTCACCCACATCCAGAGAATCGCAGAATCGGGGTGACGCGCACGCGCTACGCTGCGAGGACTCCGCGTCGCGGCTAATTTTGCTGTGTTACCTGGGTGCGCGGAAGCCGCGACCCAGGGCTAATCGCTGAAATCCCGTTGGGATAAAAACCAAAACCAGGATGACTCAAAAACACCGTCAACAGCGACTTCACGTCACTTGGGAGTGCCCCTACATGAGAATTGCGCAACTTCAAAACTTGCACTGCGGGCGGGCACGAAACGGACCCCGTGCCCGGTCGAATCACCACCGGATTCGGAACGTGAGTATCGCTCAATCGACCACCACCAGCAGCCCCCATCCCTTGCAGGACGCGGCCCCGAAAGCGGCCGCCCACATGTACAGGAAATCGGACAGGTGCTGCTCGCGGCCCGAGATCTCCCCCGCACGCTTCATGAAGTCGACCCAGTCGGCATCGACCAGCCCGGCCAGCCGCCGGTTGACCTCGGCCGGCGTTAGGCAGGCATAGAACTTCTCATGAAACACCCCGTCGGCCGTCGGGATCGGGTAAGGCCCCTCGTCCGCGACCGCCGGGCAGACGGCCGCGAGGAACTCACCGATTCCGGCGGCGTCGGCCGGCAATAGCTGGTCCCGGGTGTCGATGAACAATTCTCCCATGTCCATGTTGAAGTTGTAGCTGTCATTCCAATGGTGAAAGTAGTTGACGCGATACCAGCTATCGTCCGAAAGCTCGAAGTCTTCCCCGTGCAACTGCTGGTGAACGATAAGCCGCGGCCAGTCGGCGATCATTGAGGAGATTTGCACCGTCTTCAAACCCTCCATTTCCGAACGACCCAACTCAGCCGCAGTTGAGTGATCTACGAATCTGGGAAACCGACGTGTCCCCGTCGTCGGCTGCAGCGCCTGGTTCGGC
>JANXNT010001272.1 GCA_025353985.1 Limnoglobus sp. | reverse complement strand
TCGGCTCAGAAGTATCGTGCATCGCGACGGAAAGCGCAACTTCAAAACGCGCTAGCGAGGGAGTCGTGGCGAGTCTTCGAGACGCGACGCAAAACGTACATTTTTGGCGAACGAACCGTCGTATTTCGATGTCTCGCCACGACTCGCAATCGCAGGCGGGTGAACGTCCCTCGCTAGCGCTTCGGGCTAACAAGATCGAATCGTCAAACCGCATTGTTAGCCCGACGCGCTAGCGAGGGAGTCGTGGCGAGTCTTCGAGACGCGACGCAAAACGTACATTTTTGGCGAACGAACATACGCCCCTACGGAGCGTTCCGACCGCAATCTGTCTCGGTTTTGGCGTGAAACTTCGTAAGGCGGAAGGGATGCGTTTCGACGACTTGCGACGACCCGATTGCCTGGTTTTGGATCGGAATGCCGCACGCGATTATCTCGACTCCGTGGGGTAGCCTTACCCCTTCTGCACGGCGAGGCCTTTGCTCGTCCAACCGGACCAACCGCCGTCCATGCTGATGATGTTCGTGTAGCCCATTTTGATGAGGTTATCGGCGGTGAGCACCGAGCGGTAGCCACCGCCGCAGTACAAGATCACCTCGGCGGTCGGGTCGGGGATGAGCGTTTCGACATCGCGTTCCATGACGCCTTTGCTGATGTGAAGTGCCCCCGGAATGTGCCCGTTCGCGTACTCGCTCTCTTCGCGGACATCGACGATGAGGAGGTTGTCGCCTTCCGCAAACCGCTTCGCGACGTCCGTAATCGAACATTCCTTCACTCGCGTTTTCGCATCGGCAACGATCTTCAAAAAACCCGGCGAATGCTGCTTGGCCATGATCCCTATCTCCTCATTTTGTTGACTGCTACCATTCATTCTGCGAATTCGCGGGCCGTATCAAACAAAAAACCGGGCGAAACTCGCCCGGTTCCTTTAAATCGCCCGGTTGCGACTAATAATCGCTAACGACTTCACCGCCAGCCTTGGTCACGAGTGAGGCCAAGATATTGATCGGGATCGTCGAATTGACGAACTTCACCGAACCATCGGCGAAGGCCACAATCGCACCGCCCGTGTGCTGCGAATAGATATCGCCTTGCAGGTTGTTGCAGTTCATCGCACACGCTCCGGTGCCGAAAGCCGTTGTGCCATCGGGCGAGGAACCCGTCACCGTGATGCGATTGTCGGCGTCGGCCCAAATCATCCCCGTGGCTTTGGTCGCATCATATGGGCCGCACTTGCCGCCGGTGTAGCATTGCTGCGTGCGGTTTGCCACTTCCGAAAACAGCGTCGTGTTGCTCGTGCCATCGAGCATACTTGCGATCGGCGTATTCGTGTTCTGGCGCATGGCACCCTTGCTACCGAGGCCGCCCCAAGGCACGTTCGCTGCGATGATCGGGTTGACGAAGGAAATCTCGGTGCCATTCGCGTTCTTGTTCGTCTTGATCTGCGTCATCGGTGCGTAATCGGCCGACCAGCCCGTCGCGATGGTGTTTGTGGACGGATAAACCGCGCCGCCCAAGACGTTGACCGTGCTGCCCGAAAACGATGGTGGGGCGAAGCCAGGATTGCCACCGGTGATGTAGTTCGTCTTATATCCCGTTACCGGCGAATCGCCCGATAAGCTCGACGGGCAGCGGAATAAGCTGATTTTCGTGAGCAACACATCCGCGTTCGCCGGATCGCTCCAATCGAGGCCGAACGTGTAAGTCTTCGCGACGTTCCCTTGTTCGACGTATGGCAGAATCGAGATCAGCGACGACCCACGACCCTGCGTGCTTCCTTGCGAACCGACCGTGGCAACGTAGCCGTTGGCCCAGGGCAAGAAGGGAACTTGGCTATTATTCTTGGTCTTACCGTTGTCGGGGAAGCCACCGTACGCGCTTTCGTAGTTGTGGCAAGCGAGCGCGAGTTGCTTCAAGTTGCTGGTACATTTGATGCGGGCCGCCGCTTCGCGAACCTTCTGCACGGCCGGCAACAGCAACCCGATCAGAATGGCAATGATCGCAATCACCACCAACAACTCGATGAGAGTAAATCCCCGACGTTTCATAGCGAGACCTCAGTAGTGGAATTGGAACTACTGTATCTCGATCGCAATAAGAAGCCGTGAAGCGTGTATGAAGATCACGTGTATGTTTCTACTCAGCAATTGAGAATGGAGACGAGCGGTGCGTTGTCCGCGTGCTGCTCGCGAGGGATTACTTGTTGTTACCGTCGATTCGGACTCGCAAAATCTTGCGTCCCAGACGGATCACGGTGCCATTTTCGATCGGTACGACGGCTTTCTCGTCGGCCGGTTGCGTACGGTCGGGGCCGTAGTTGAACGCGCCTTCTTTCAGCTTCTGGCGGGCTTCGCCGTTGCTTTTGCACAGCCCCGCAGCCACGATCAACTTCATCGCGGGGATCGTGCCATCGGCGAACTCGGACGAGGCGATTTTGACCTCGTCGATCTGGTCGGGATCGCCCTTTTGCGCGAACTGCTTCGCCCACTCGGCACGCATTGCCTCGGCCACACTTGCACCGTGGTAGAACGTCACGATCTCGGCGGCGAGCGCCTTCTTGGCATCGCCCAAATGGCCCGCTAACAGTGCATCGATATCCGCCGTCGGACGGTCCGTCAGGAGCTCGAACCACTCACGCAGAAGCGGGTCGGGGATGCTCATCGTTTTGCCGAACTGCTCTTTGGCCGCCTCGCCGACGCCGATGTAGTTACCGATACTTTTGCCCATCTTTTTGACGCCATCGGTGCCGCGCAAGATCGGCAGCGTCAGGCAGATTTGCGGTGGCTGGCCCGCATCGCGCTGGAGGTCGCGGCCGACCATCAGGTTGAACAATTGCTCGGTGCCGCCGAGTTCGACATCGGCTTGAATTTCGACGCTATCCCAGCCCTGCATCAGCGGGTAAAGGCACTCGTGCAAGACGATTGGCACCGAAGGCACCGAGTGGAAGCGGTTCGAGAAATCTTCGCGCGCGAGGATCTGCTGCACCGTCGTTTTTGCCAGCAATTTCAGCATATCGCTGAAGCCCCACTTGCCGAACCAGTCGCCGTTGGGCCGCACTTCGGCCACCGTGACATCGACGACTTTCGCGATCTGAATCAGGTAGTTTTCGGCATTCTTCGCGATCTGTTCGGTGGTGAGACCCATGCGCGAACTATCGCGGCCAGACGGGTCGCCGACTTGTGCCGTGGCCGTGCCGATAATGAGCACGGCCTTGTGGCCGAGTTCCTGGAACTGACGTAATTTCCGCAGCGGCACGGTGTGCCCGAGGTGAACGTCGAAGCCGGTAGGGTCGATGCCATACTTCACGCGAAGTGGCTTGCCGGACGTGCGGCTGCGTTCGAGTTTCTGGCGAAACTCATCGACTTTCTCAACGTGTGCGGCCCCACGTAGCAGGATCGCGAGTTGTTCATCGGCGGGGAGGAAGGCGTGCGACATGATTCGACCTTTTCAAGAGAACATCTGGTGTCGGCCGACGGCTTCGAAGGCATTCGGGATATGCCGAATGACGGGGGTGCGGGCGTTGGCGGGCCAGCTGATGGCGATGATATCGAAGCGGAATGCCTGGTCGAGCACGCGGCGACGGGTGAGGTAGCGGATGGCGGCCTGCGTGAGTTTGCGTTGCTTGCGGAGATCGACCGATTCGATGGTGCGTAACAGATCGTCGGAGGAAGTGGAGCGAACCTCGACGATGACAATCGTTCGTCCGTCGATGGCGATGAGATCGATTTCGCCGGTCGCATCTTCGACGTTGGCGGCAACGATGCGGTAGCCGATTTTGCGCAGGAATTGGGCCGCAGATCGTTCTGATCGGCGGCCAAACCAGCGACGCCACCAGGGCCAGCGGGAGAAGCTGACATCGGGTGGCGGGGTCATTTGCTGTCCCGGAAATCCCAGGGTTTCACCCTGGGCTATGTGAGCGACCCCTTCAGGGTCGGAAACAAATGACCGGTCCTGAAAGGACCGCTCTCTCAGCCCAGGATGGAATCCTGGGCGTGGACAACGTGTGTATTTACTTCTTCTTCGTGGCGGCTTCGGCGGCTTTGAGTGCCTTCTTCGCGGACCGCTTGCTGGTTCCGCCTTCGGCCTTGGTCTTGGCGGCGGCGTCTTGTGCGGCGCGGGTACCGGCTTCGGCTGCGGCTTTCAGTGCCTTGTCGATGACGCCTTGGCGCTTGACATCGTTCTTGATCTTCGTCTTCTTGCCGACGCGTTTCCGGAGGTAGTACAGTTTCGCACGGCGAACCATACCGGCCTTCTTGATCTCGATCTTGGCGATGCGCGGCGAGTGAATCGGGAAGATCCGTTCGACGCCTTCGCCCTGGACGAGGTGACGAACGGTGACCATTTCGCGGACGCCGGTGCCGCTACGGGCGATCACGGTGCCGCTGAATACTTGCGTCCGCTCCTTTTGGCCGTCCAGGAGTTTCTGGTGAACGTCGATCGTGTCGCCGATGCGGAAATCGGGCACGTCGGATTTTTTATTCGAGGTCTCAATGATCTCAAGTAGGCGGTTTTGCATCGTTATCTCCCGTACGCGGGTGCGAAATTCGTTCGCTCCGCCGTTTCGATTGTTCGGCCCGCCATGCGGCAATGGCCTGGTGGTTTCCGTTAAGCAGTACCTCGGGCACATCTCGCCCGCGGTACACTCGGGGCCGCGTAAACTGAGGGTATTCGATACGCCCCGGCTCACTGTGGCTCTCATCGACTGCGCTACATTCGTCTCCCAGTACGCCGGGAATCAGGCGAATCACGCTATCGATCACGACCATTGCCGGGACTTCCCCACCATTGCAGATGAAGTCGCCGACGGATATTTCTAGGGGGTCGAGTTCTTGCCGGATGCGATCGTCGAAGCCTTCGTATCGCCCACACAACAACAACAACCGCGGTTCTTTGGCCAATTCGGCCACGAACCGTTGATCGAGCCTTCGACCGGCGGGCGTGAGCATAATCACACGGCCAGGTGGCTCAGATTTTCCGCGAACCGCCTCGACGCAATCGACGACCGGATCGGGCATCAGGACCATTCCCGGCCCGCCTCCGAACGGCCGATCGTCGACCGACTTATGCTTGCCGGCCGCCCAATCGCGGATATTCCATAGGTGAATCTGCACGAGACCGGCGGTGATCGCCAGTTTCAGCAGGCTCTGTGTCAGATACCCTTGGAAGAGATCCGGGAAGAGGGTCAGCACATCGAACCGGATGGCCCCGGATGCGGGGCGTTCACTGCCGTCCACCGGTGGTTACTTCGCGGCGGCGGTATCGGCCGTCGCCTTCGCTTTGGCTGCGACGGCCATGGCCGCCTCATCCGTTTCGATCTTTTCCCACTTCGCGTTGAACTTCTTGAAGATCGCGAGGCACGTTTCGGAGGCAATCGCCCCTACGCTCTGCCAGTACTTGATCCGCGAAGGGATCAAAGTGACGCGACGCTCCTTATCCGCAACGTGCGGGTCGTAGGTGCCGAGTTCTTCGATCACCTTCCCGTCGCGCGGTTGACGCTTGTCAATCGCCACAATGCGGTAGTAATGTCGGTGAGTCCGACCCATTTGTTTCATGCGAATGACTACGGCCACAATCAATATCCTCGACGGATCTCTAACGATTTCGAGAACGACTAACCTAGCAACCGAAGCGGAGCGCGGCTACAGCGCGCAACGGAAATTCGCCATATTCGGGTTGGGATTCGATGCGTCTTGCTCCACTGCGCGACGGTTTCGGTGCGGTTCACTAAACTGACCCGATGAAAACTGTTGCATTCGTGTTCGGTACGCGGCCGGAGGCGATTAAACTTGCGCCGGTGGTCGCAGCGTTTCGCGCGGATGGTCGCTTTCGCGTACAGGTTTGCGTGACTGCGCAACATCGGCAGATGCTCGATCAGGTGCTGTCGGCGTTTCAGCTGACACCCGATGTCGACTTGAACGTGATGCAGCCGGGGCAGACACTGGCGAGCCTGACGGCGCGGGCGGTTGTGGCCGTCGAAGAGTATTTAGCGAACGCGAAACCGGACTTGCTACTCGTGCAAGGCGACACGACGACGGTGTTGGCGGCGGCGCTCGCTGCGTTCTATCGCAAGCTCAAAATTGGCCACGTCGAAGCCGGGTTGCGGACAGGGAATTTACTCGCGCCGTGGCCCGAAGAAGGCAACCGCGTGCTGACGACGCGGCTTGCGGATTTGCACTTCGCGCCGACGCAGACGGCGGCGCAAAACCTTTGGAACGAAGGCGTGCCCGCGTCCCGCGTGTTCGTTACGGGCAACACTGTGATCGACGCACTGTTGTACATGGTGAAGGAAGTCGAAGCCCGATCGCCGACGATTCCGGGGCTACCTGTGAGTGCGATTGCTGGGCGTCGATTCGTGCTGATTACGGGCCATCGCCGGGAAAATTTCGGCGACGGTTTCGACCAGATATGCCTCGCGATTGCGACACTGGCGGACCGTTTTCCCGATGTCGCGTTCGTCTATCCGGTTCACTTAAACCCGAACGTGCGCGAGCCGGTGAATCGCATTCTCGGCGGCGGGCGGGCGAATGTGCATCTGCTCGAACCGCTCGGCTACCGTGAGTTCATCGAACTGTTTCGCCGTTGCACACTGGTACTCACGGATAGTGGTGGCGTGCAGGAAGAAGCCCCGACGCTGAACAAGCCGGTGCTCGTCATGCGCGACACCACCGAGCGGCCCGAAGGCGTGACTGTCGGTGCAGTGAAGCTCGTTGGGGCTTCGTTTGCAGGCATTTTCGATGGCGTGTCCGAATTACTTACCGATGACATGGCGTACCGCCAGATGACAAATCGGCCGAACCCGTACGGCGATGGCACGGCGTCAGCGCAGATCGTGGCGGCGTGTGCGAAGTACCTCGAAGGAAGTGGAACCGCATGATGCGCCCGCTCGTTCTCATCGTGATTGCGGAGTTATTCGGCACGTCGCTCTGGTTTTGTGGGGCGATGGCGGCCCCCGAACTCGGGCGGCTCTGGGAGCTATCGCCGACCGCGCGCGGCGGATTACTGACGGCGGTGCAACTCGGTTTCATCGCCGGCACGCTGCTGCTTTCGCTATCGGGGTTGGCGGACCGTTTCCCCGCGCATCGCATTTTCGCGCTTGGCTGTTTCGCCGGGGCAGCCAGTAACGCGGCACTGTTATTGTGCGAATCGCTGCCGACGGCGTTGCTCTGCCGTTTCGCGGTCGGGTTGTGCCTCGCGGGCATCTATCCACTGGGAATGAAGCTCGTGATCGCGTGGGCACCCACGTCGGCGGGCACTGCGCTCGGCTGGCTGATCGGGGCACTCGTGATCGGGTCATCGACGCCGTACTTGCTTCGCGGCCTCACCGATGCCATCGATTGGCAGTGGGCGGTTGGTGGTGCGTCGGTGCTGGCGGTGATCGGTGGAGTGATGATCGCCACGCTCGGCTCGGGGCACGTGGCTGATGGCGGCGGCAGGCTGGGTTTGGGTAAAGTGCTGGCGGCGTTCCGCGTGCCTGCGTTTCGCCGCTCGGCATTCGCGTACTTCGGCCACATGTGGGAAGTGTACGCCTTCTGGGCGCTCGTCCCGTTTTACATCGAAATGATCTGGCACGAAGCCGACAATGCGTTCGCCTACCGTGCGACGTTCGCGGTCATGGGCATCGGGGCATTCGGCTGCGTGTTCGGCGGTTGGTGGAGTCGACGCATCGGCAGCGAGCGCGTGGCGACGTTCGCATTGGCCGCATCCGGCGCGATGTGTGCCGCTTCGCCATTATTGGCGTTACTGCCCGCAACCGTGGCGTTCGCGCTGCTGTTATTCTGGAGCATCGCGGCCGCATCGGATTCGCCACAATTCTCCGCAATCTCCGCAAAAGCCTGCCCGCCCGGCACCGTTGGCAGTGCGCTCGCGGTGCAGAACGGCATCGGCTTTTTGCTCTCGGTGTTCGCGATCCATCTGGTCGCTGACATGCGGTCGTCACTCGAATCGCACATCGGCTGGCTGCTACTGCCCGGACCACTCCTCGGGCTAATAGCCTGGAATCGCCGACGATCCTGCCAGCCCGCAGCGCAAGTTTTGAAGTTGCGCTAAATCGTCGCGTGTC
>JANXNT010001152.1 GCA_025353985.1 Limnoglobus sp. | reverse complement strand
ACGAACGTAGCGATCCAACGCCTGCACCTGGCGCTCATCGAGGCACGCCGCATTCGGCAGTACCACCACCGCATACGGCTTCAAATCCTCGTCGGTTAGGTTCCAATCGTTGATCAGATTCACCGGCAAATGGCCTTCAATTGCAGCACGAAACGCACCGAACGGGTGTGCGAGATAACGCTCTTCCACACGGCCCGATGTGCGACCGTAAAAGGTCTTCGCGTTGTCGCTCATCAGGATCGCGGCCCAGCGTTCGGGCGTTTTGTGCGTCATCCACGGCTTGCGTTTCTGGATTTCATCGAGGCTGTTGTAGACGCCCTTTTGCAACCGTTCGGGCTGGTTCACCGCGATACTCGGCGAGCAGCCATACGTCGTACATAAAAGCATTCGGCGTAGCACTTCGGAAGTCGGGAAACTGTCCTTGCCATACGGGTTGCCGTGGCTCATGAGGTACGGTTCGCTGAACGCGACGCGATGATTCGTAACCGACCACGCGTAGGCAACGCCGAACGCGGGGACGATGCTGTTGCCGCGATTCGATTCGTCGAGCCACAGTTCCTGATCGGGGGCATCGAACAGCAGATTCAACCGTGCGGGCATGTTCCGTGGCACGCTGAGGAAATGCCCGAAACGCCCCGCATTCGTCGTCCATGTCACGAGTGCCACCTCGGGCTTGATCGCTTTCAGTCGCGCCTGTGTACGCTGGATAAGGGCTTCGAGTTTGCGGTCAGCCCAATGTTGATAGCGTCGATATTCCGGGTCGTTGAGGTTATCTTTCGGAATCGCTTTTCCCGTGTCGGCCTTGTAGTTTTTGCGGCATTGTTCGCAGTAGCAGACGCCGCCATGATGGAGGCCGTCGAAACTAAAGGCATCCACTTCGGGAAACTTTGTGAGTATCTCCGCCAAAACTTCGATGAAGAAGTCGCCATATGGGCTGAGAAGGCAGAGCATTCCACCGTGGGGCAACACCTTCATATCGACTTGCGGAATCTGTGTCGTGTCGGTGGAAATGCGCCGCCAGTCGCGGTGGGTATCGTACACTTCGCCTTGAAGCGTCGGTGGATAGACTGCCAGAATCCGTATGCCGAGTTTCTTGTATTCTGCGACTTCGGCCTGGATACGTTCGATGGGGACGTGCGGACTTCTGCGCTTGAGAATCGCACTGTTGTAATATGGATAGAATGGGTCGACGAAGTTCATTTCGCTGATTGTGACACCGTGTTTTGCGGCATCCGTTCTCGCTGCGGTGCTCATTCCCGAAAGTGTATATCCGACCCCCGTCGTATCTTGCAACCAGTGCGGCACCGCGACGGGATGAAACGTTTTCGCCTCAAAAGGCTGCGAAAGTATCGGTTTGGCTTCGAAGACAACGGCTGGACTTTGCGCGAACATTGGGTGCGAGAAAATGGTGACAGCGATGAGGATGAGCGGATAGAAACGCATGGTGTCGCCTTGCAAGTTCGGTGTGAGGCGGGAAAATTCTTTGTATGAGTATCTGTTCGAAGTGCGCGAGACCTGCTATACAATTTTCAATGGCGGTATTTGCCCCATTTCCAGTTTATGCATACGAGGTTTTCGATGGCGAAGTCTAAGAAAGAGCACGGGATTCCGAGCAAGATGCAGTTGGTGCGAAATGCAATCACGGCACTGGGTGCCGATGCCAAGCCGCTCGCGATTCAAAATCACGTCAAAGAAAACGGCGGGATCGACCTCCCATCCGGTATGATCTCATCGTACAAGTCGATGATTCAAAAGAAGGACGGCG
>JANXNT010001186.1 GCA_025353985.1 Limnoglobus sp. | reverse complement strand
CTCAAGTGAAACACAACAGAGTACCCGCGCTGTAGTGTTAATGAACTTCATGCGTCTCGATCGATTCGACCGAGACGCCTCTTTTCCAGAAAAGGTATTGTTCTATGATCCGTACCAGTTCTTATTCGTTTCCAATCGCATTCCTCATCTGCGGAATCGCGTTTGGCTTTGGTTCCGTCGCTGCTGCACCGGTACCGAAAGCGCCTGCAAAACTTAGTGTTGACAAATTGAAGTCGCTACTCGGTAAAAATCACTTGAGCAAAGAGGTTCAAGAGCTTCGTGTATCGATTGATGAACTGCCAGTCGCTACTTACTTTGTTGGAGGTCCTGTCGAGACATGTTTTTATCACAACTGGCACGATTATGGCTTGTCTGTACAATTCGATGAGAACGGGAATCTGACAAATCTGTTTTTGTATTTGGAACCGAAGGATGGATTTAAAGAGTATGCTGGAGATTTACCGAACGGCTTGGATCGGAAGGACAAATCGAAAGATGTCAAAAAGAAACTCGGAGACCCCGAATCGGCTGAAGATAGTTCTTCGCCGCGTGTCAATGCATGGTGGACTTACCCAAAAAAGGGAATGATAGTCAATTTTTCCTCGCCGACTGCTAACGAGACCAACACTGTCATTGGTATTCTTGTTTTGCATAAGCCTGAGATGAAAGACTGAACCATACCGTTTCGACCAATCGAATCGGTCTATTGTGGTATACTGTAATGGAACCCACAAACTGGAGAACGAAATTTCGATCACAATAAAGGACGACCGCCTGGCTACAGAATTCGCCCTTCTCGCGGACACCGTGCAAGTTCGCGGGCCTAACGGAAAGATCATCGGCACGTTCACCCCTTCGCAAGCCCCGCCCATGCTGATCTCTGAGGAAGAACTGAAACGTCGCACAGAAGACAGAACGGCAAAGACGTTCACGGCAGCCGAAGTCGAAGCAAAACTTCGGGAGTTGCGATGTACGCAGTAATCTGGATGAACGTCGCCATCAAGTGACGTGAAGTCCGGTTTCACTTGTCGCGGCGCGTCGACCACTCGGCGATCGTTTCGAGAATGGAACGGCACTCGGAGGGCGGTAGCACTTCGAGGTCTTGCTTCGCTTTGCGGATATACTCATCCGCACGGCGGCGGGCGAAGGCGATCGAGCCGGTGCGTTCCATCGCGGCGAGTGCGGCCATACCCGCATCGGGTCCGCCGACTTTCAGTGCGGTTCGCAGGTCGTCGGCGGCGTTTGCGGGGAGTTTCCCGAGGCAATGGATCAGTGGCAACGTCAGCTTTTGCTGTTCGATATCGGTACCGAGCGTCTTGCCGGTCTTGCCTTCGTCGCCGGTTGAATCGAGCAAGTCATCGGCCACCTGGAACGCCATGCCGAGGTTGCGGCCAAAGCTCGCCATCCGGTTCGCTACCTCTTCGGATGCCCCCGCATACAACGCGCCCAGACGCCCGCAACACTCGGTCAGTGCGGCGGTTTTGCCATCGATGATCGAGTCGTAAATCTCTTCGGTCAGGTGCAAGTTCCCGCGCTCGCAGACTTGGCGAAGTTCCCCCGCACAGACGCGGTTTGTGGCATCGCCGATGATCTCGCAGGCTCGCCGATCAACGCGGCTCGTCAGGTGAAACGCATGCGTAAACAACATATCCCCGAGCAGAATGCTGATTTTATTGCCCCACTCGGCATTGACCGTGCGAACGTGGCGACGCGTCTCGGCTTCGTCGAGCACATCGTCGTGAACGAGCGTGGCGGTGTGTATCATCTCGACGGCGGCAGCCAGAATGTGGTGCGCCGGTTTGACACCGCCACACGCTTTCGCCGTCAGTAACAGCAATGCGGGCCGAAGGCGTTTGCCGCGATAATGCTTCAGGTGTTCGATCAGCGAAGCGAACGGCGTGCGATATTCGGCCAACGTGCGGGCAAAGACGCGATCCGATTCTTCGATGTCGTTGAGGACCGGTGCAAACGCAAGGCTAGAGGGGCGGAACGCCGGGCTAGGGCTGGTGTGGATGGGCGTTAATGTTGCGTTCATCGGCGGCACCGTTTTGTGATGCGTCCCGCTGAAAGTCGCCGGACTTTCCGCCCGTTTTCACTTCCAGCTGGATGCGATCGATGGTCATCCCCCGATCTATCGCTTTGCACATGTCGTAGATCGTCAGGGCTGCCACAGTAACCGCAGTGAGCGCCTCCATTTCAACACCCGTGCGCCCGAAAACCTTGGTTGTCGCTGCAATTTGTACGGTTTGCGCATCCAAAAACGCAAATTCGATAGCCACGGACGTCAGGGGCAACGGGTGGCAGAGCGGAATCAGATCGCTCGTTTTCTTGGCCGCCATGATGCCCGCGAGGCGTGCGACTTCGAGGACATTGCCCTTTTTAGATGCATCCCCGGCCCGAATCCGCGCCATAGTTGCCATCGCCGTCCGCACGAGCGCCGTAGCCGTCGCCGTGCGCTGCGTCTCGGATTTATCGCCGACATCGACCATGCGCGTCGCGCCATCGGCATCGAAATGAGTGAGCGTATCCATGATGGGGATTATGGTACAAGATGTGTAGCGGGCTGCCCTTCGTGAGGTGTTAAGAAAGTATCTAACATATTGCACCTCGACTAGCTATGATACACCCGGTTGCGACGATTCGATTTCCGCGTTTCGGAGTCCGTCATGTCTGTGAAACTCCGCTGCCCGCAATGCAACACGACGCTGACTGCGCCGAATGACATCATCGGTCAGACCGTGCGTTGCGAGGAATGCGAAGCGACGTTTACCGCCAAGAAGCCTGCCCAGCGACCGCAGGTCGTCGATGCGGACGAGGCACCCACACGCCCTTCGAAAACCAATACGCGGCGCTTGGCCGACGACGATGATGACGAAGACGATCGCCCACGCAAGAAACGTCGCCAGAAGAAGAGTTCGACGAACGCGGCCCCGCTCATTTTCGGCGGGTTGCTCGCCATGTCGTTGATCGTGGTCGTGATCTTTCTCGGATACTACTTCGTTCGCAGTCCGAAGTCGGCGCAACAGCAGGCGGTGAACAACACGCCCGCCGCAATGCAACCGCTATTTCCGGCGAACAATTTTGCACCGCTTCCGAACAACATCGGAATGGCACCGGCCCAGCCACCGCCGTTCATCGCGGATAAAATCCGGATCGCGAACGCCCGGTGGGGTGGTGGTGGGGGTTTTGGCGGCGGGGGCTTCGGCGGGT
>JANXNT010001157.1 GCA_025353985.1 Limnoglobus sp. | reverse complement strand
GTTGGCTACCGTATTCGCTGATTGCATACGATTCTGGCGATGGTATCGTTTACCAACTCCTTTCGTGTTGGCAGCCCGATGCGGCGTGCGAATGGCACCCCGAACTGACCGCCGACGAGTTGGCTACGAAGATCGCGGAATATCGCAAAAAGGGCTGGCAGCCGCACATCGTTAGCGTTCACAGTAACCGCGAAGACGTCAAATTCCTTGCGGTGTTCACCGAGAACAAAGCGAACGAAATGTGGGATTTCACACCGAATCTCAGCGTGGCCGACTACGAAACGCAACTCGTCGAGCGCAAGTCCAAAGGCCAACGCCCGCGCTGCGTGGGTTCACACACCACCGCTGGCAAAGTGAGTTACACCGTCGTCTGGGACCGCGTGCCAGCTAGCAAGTGATAGAATGCGGGAAGTTTCACTCGATTCCGTGAGGATTACTCAATGCCGACCTTAGTATTGAACGATGTGCCGCCCCGTTTATACGATCGAATCCAGCGTCTAGCCGCAGACCGGAAGCGGTCCCCTGCCGATACGGTCGTTGAAGTGCTTGAAACTGCGCTAAGCGACAACACGGTGTTCCTGGAAACCGCACCCGTGCAAAACGCGATCTTCCTCACGGAGGAGATCTGCGCACCGTTTACCATCCCGCGCCCAGAAGGGACTCTCGTTCGTGCTGTTCGCGTCGATACCCCGATCCCAACGGCTCACGACTTTCCGGAAGGAGATTAACAAGGTGTTTGCACGTGTAAAACTTGACGCTGCACTGACGCAAGGCGATCTGATCGAGAATTGCCCACTCGTCAGCATCCATACTGGGGCTGACGCACTGAATTTGTCGGACCCTGCAATCTACTGGTGGCCTGCCCGAGTCGTTGTCTTAACCCAATCCTGCGATCTCGCTCAACCTAAAACCGACGTCGTGCTCGAGGCCCAGGTTCACGATGCACAGAAGCTGATCGACGATGGCGTTTTGAAGGCTGCGATGATTCGGGATCAGGTGCGGCGACATCAGGTTTTTGGCTGGTATTTTTTGCCGGAAGTGATCGAATCGGTCTCGCTCACGGAATCGCTGATCGACCTGCGCGATGTCCATTCTGTACCGCGTGCCGTATTGGAACAGTTGATCGCGGATGGCAAGCGAGTCGCCAGTTTGCAGTCGCCATACCGGGAACACTTGGCGCAACATTTCGCCGTGACCTACATGCGAATCGCTCTGCCAGAACCATATCGGACCGCTGGATAATCGACTATGTAAACCATCAGGTGCATTATGCAACAATTCATCATGACGTTGGCTTACATCGCGGTGTCGTTGCCCGCTTCGGCGGAGTTACCGACGGTGTTGCTACTCGGCGATTCGATTCGCGAGGGGTATGCGCCAATCGTTGCGAAAAAGCTCGAAGGCATTGCCATCGTCATTTCGCCGAGGCAAAACGGCGGCGACACGGCCATGACAAAACGGTTGCTCGACGGCTGGCTTGCGGAGTCGAAACCGCTGATTGTGCATTGGAACAACGGCTTGCACGATCTGAAACGGTCGAAGAAGACCGCGTTGTATCAGGTGCCACTTCCGGACTATTCGGCGAATTTGAAAATCGTTGCCGAGACGATTCGCAAAGTGACGCCGCACGTTCTCTTTGCGGCAACGACGCCGATCGTCGACGACCGTCATGCGGCGACCGATGCGGCATTCAACTGGCTCGACAAAGACGTATGCGAATACAACGAGAAAGCAGCGGAAACACTATTGCCGCTCGGCATACCGATTCACGATTTGTACCGCATCGTGCAAGCGGGCGACCCCGCGAAACTGCTTGGCAAAGACGGCGCGCACTTCACACCGGAAGGGTACGAGCGACTGGCGGATGCCGTCGCCGATAGCATTCAACGCAAGCTCGCGATTCTTTCGCCGACGGTCCTGAAAGCCCCGGCGAGCGGCCCCGATGCGGTGGCGTCGTACCGCAAAGCCGAAGCCGAACAAGACGCGCTCGTGCCCGAGATTTATAAGACGCTGCCGTTCCCGACGTTCGAAATTCCCGCCGATAAAGACACCTGGGCGAAGCGGCGACCCGACGTGAAAGCGAAGGTCGTGGCATCGCTCGGCGACCTGCCGCCGCGGCCCGCAACGCCGAAAGCGCATCTGGTGTCCGTCGAGCGCCACCCCGGTTTTCGCCTCGAACGACTGCGGATATTCAACGGCATCGACGGCACGATGTCGGCGATGATGCTCATTCCGGATGTCGTAACGAAGCCCGCACCGACGATATTTTGGCAGCATTCGTCGAGTTTCCATCATCCGCAGCTTCTGACACCGAACATGAACGGCGGCGCGGAACCGCTCGGCATCACCTTTGTCAAACGCGGCTGGGTGGTGTTCGCCGCCGATGCGGCGTGGTACGGCGAGCGGGCCGGGAAAGGGCCGAGTGGCTCGGCCGAGTTGACGGTGAATCAGCAGGCGAGCCAGCTGAAGTACAACCTTCTATTCGGCCGTACGCTGTGGGGCATGTTCGTCCGCGATGATCTCGTGGCGCTCGATTACCTTTGCACGCGGCCCGAAGTCGATGTCAAGCACATCGGCACGACAGGCATCAGCATGGGGAGTACTCGAAGTTGGTGGCTTGCCGCCATCGACGATCGGATCGCTTGCACAGTTGGCGTGGCGTGCCTCACCCGCTACGAAAACCTCATCAAACACGGCCAATTGCGGCAGCACGGCGTCTATTATTTCGCCGATGGTTTGCTCAAACAGTTCGACACCGAAGGCGTGATTTCGCTCATCGCACCGAAGCCGGTGCTGTTCCTCACGGGCGAACTCGATGCCGGTTCGCCCGCCGATGGCATTCGCACAATCGAAGCAAAAGCAGGCGGAACGTATCGCGTGCTCGGGGCGAGCGACCGCTTCCGCAGCATACGCTACCCGGATATCGGCCACACATATACGCCAACGATGCGCAAGGAAATGCTCGGTTGGTTCGACCGCTGGATGAAGTGATTTATCGCTGGGCCAGCCGGTCGCGGACTGATGGCGCGGACGCGGTCACCGGGTTCGGTGTCTCTGGCACGGGTAGTTTAGATACGGTCTGCGCGAGAGGTTTCGGTGCTGCGGTCATTTTCGGTGGCACTGGCACTATCGGTTTTCGCTTGCGAAGCATCCAGGCGGCGAACGCACCGCCGACCGCGATGGCTAATCCGCCCGCTATCGGCACGATCGGCAACGAGGGATCCGGCGCGGGTGTCTCCGTTACCACCGGTATTGTGGAAGAAGCGGCCTCGACTACTGAGGCACGTGTCGGCGTTGGTGCGGTGAACACGGGGGTGGCTCGCGTCGGAACCGGTGCGGGAATCGCAGTGAGCGCGGCGGCTGGCGCGGTGACGACGGGCTTCGGGGTCGTGGTTTTCACGACGGTTCGAATCATCGACACGACTTCGTGTTGATCGTTCAAAACGCCAATTTCATCGATTTCAACGACGTACTTTCCTTTCGGATCGGTGGGGGCAAACAGCGACCCGAAAATCCGCACCGACATCGTCGCGGACTTTTTGGTGTCGGCCAACTCGTCGGCCAACCAAAGTGGCAGTTGAAACTTCAAGTTCGTCGGCTTAACGCGATTTTCCAATCGGACGTCAAGATCGCGCTTACCGACGGAAAGCACATTGACATCAATGGCGATCTTCTTGCCGACGTAATCGTTGGGGTTGCGATCGACTTCCTTCGCGGCCGTCGGCGTCGTTTGGGGCGGTGCAGCGACGGCGTTCGCGACGGCGAACAACGCGAGTGCGAACAGCAACCGAGCAAGCGCAAACATCGAACGATACTCCGTCGGCAAAACTTTTTGACGCAGCCACAAACGAATCGAATACAGCTACAGAGATTTAGCACGCGAATCGGAAGCAGGCGCGCGTTCAGAAACTGTATTCAAACGCCGAACAGCGTATCGAGTTCGAGGGCACGCTTTTGGAGTCGTTCAACGCAATCCGCTTCGCTGTTGGCTTCTGTGAGGATCGTGCAAACTGGTTGCCCCGTTTCGATTTGGCTGCCGCCGTGGGGAATGTCGGCGAAGTCCGGGCGTTGCCAGACGTTGACGGCGTTCGCGAGCGATTCGTCCCACGGTCCCGATGTGGGGAACGGGATGCGATGAGGGGCGTAGTAGATCGCTTTGCCGACGACGGGTGACGATGGGCGCGGTGAAGTGGCATTGCCGAGTAACGATTTGCCGGTCGCGAATTCGAGCACTTCCACGGCGGCGGTGTAACGCGGATTCATCTCGATCGTGCAAGCCTTGCCGTTGTGATTGTCGATGAAATCGAGGCCCCAACTGCCCTTGAGATGAAAGTCTTGCGATAAGAGTTCGCCGTGAAACGCCAGGTTTTTTGCGAGTGCATCTTCGTGGCGCGTGATGTTACCCGCGTACGCGAATGGCTTCGCGTGGAGCCACGGCGTGCCGATGAGTTGTCGCGTCATGCCGAACAATGTGGACCGGTGTTGGCCGTCGGATCGATAGATCGCGGACATCGGGTCGCCATCGATGAACAACTGCAAGCAGTCTTGCATACTTTGCGAATGGCCATCGAAATCTTCGGTGATCGCGAACCGCACGCCGAGGCCGCCGGAGGATGTGGCCGACTTGTGCAACCAGATTCCATCCGCAGGCCGCATACCCAGCGGCATCGTCGGGGGGAAGTGGCCACCGCGTTCGCGCACCGTGCGTGCGAAGCGGGTGACATCGCGAACTTCACACAGCACGTTTGCGTCGTTGCCGACAAGTTCGCGACGTTCGGAGATCGCCATCACGACATCGGGATAATTCTCCAGACCGCCCGTATACATCCACGGCATCGGCGGGGCGTCGTTCGCGAGTGCGATCAACCCATGCGGATAATCCGCAAATGGGCAGACAATCGTCGGACACAATCGCATCGTGTCCGCATCGGCAAACAAATCGATGACGTGTGGCGCAAACCCCGCCCGGATCGCCGATGCGGCCGCCGCCCGCCCACTGGCACCAACGATCAGAATCGGGTTTAGCATGACGATTCCGGTTAGCCCGACGCGCTAGCGAGGGATGTTCACCTTCAGGAATTGCGCGTCGCGCTAACAATTCCTCGCTAGCGCGTCGGGCTAACAATACCTCGCTGGCGCGTCGGGCTAACAAAACCTATTCCCGGAGCGCTGCCATCGTTGGCAGGCCGAGGGCGTGGCGTACGCGCTGGATCTCTTTAATCATCATCACGCTGAGTACGTCGGAGTAATCGTCGGTCCAGAGTTTGACGCTTTCGTGCGGCTTGAGAGGCTGCCACACTCTCGGCTCGGAGATGAGTTCCGCGCTGAGTTTGTGCGTATAGACGATGCCGAATTCGGGTCGTTTGAAGGCTTCCAGGCGTGCGGGATTCTTTGCGAGCACCACCCACGACGATTGCGTTTTCCCCGGTGGGTGATTGTGCGTATCGTCGATCCAGCTATCGTTCATGAGCAAGCCCGTTAGCCCGAGTTTCTCCGCGATTCGGCCCACGACCGGTTCGAGATTCACGAACTTGTTCGAAATATGCACCGCAAGAATGCCATCATCGGTGAGGCGATCGAGGTACAACTCGACCGCTTCCTTCGTCAGCAAGTGAATCGGAATCGCATCCGAACTGAAGGCGTCGAGCAACAGCAATTTGTATTTGCGGTCGGTATGTTCTTCGAGCTTGAGACGCGCGTCGCCGAGGACGATTTCGACATCGGCACCGCGAT
>JANXNT010001137.1 GCA_025353985.1 Limnoglobus sp. | reverse complement strand
AGTGTCGCGCCGAGGATCTCGATCACTTCCACTTTGCCCTTAGGCACAGCCTTGAACACAGCTTTCCCTTCGGCATCGCGAACTTTCCGCATCCGTGGCTGGAAGCCTTGTGTGGGCGTATCCGATGGGAAAATACTAAAGGTCTGGCCGACGCGAAGGTTTGAGGCAGTACCGATGTCGATGTCGATGAGTTTCTCGGTGCGGCGAATCACCTTGAACTGCGGTTTGTCGTACTGGAACGGGTCGATGCGGTCGTCTTGCAGGGCGATTGCCGTGTCGATCGTGTTCCTCATCGTCGCGATTTTGCTTTGATTACGAACCCCTTCCGCTGTGAGAGCTTCACTTTTTTCTGTGAGTGCGTTTTTGTCGTTGCGATATTCGCCGGACTTGGCGATGAAGTCATTCTTGAACGCCTCGAACTGTTCGGTAGCTTTCTTGACTTCGGCTTTGACTTCGTTCGGGAACTTATCGCTGAGCTGTGTGAACTTCGCAACGGCGGTATCGAGGGCGGCACTGCTTTTCTGGAGCGAATTTTTCGCCTGAACGAGTCCCTCTTGCTCGATCTTGACGCGGCGTTCAGTGAGTTCTTTCTGCGATGCTTTCTTCACGGCTGCGTCGAGGACGTTCGTTTCTGGTGGCTGAACGGTCCCGCCAGCGACAGCCGCATCCCACTTGAAGAAGTCGGTTACGCGAACGGCGTTCAATGCACCCGCTTGAGCAGCGTTCACTTCTGCGGTCAACGCGGTGTTAGCACGCTTCGTGATCGTGTCGGCGATGGCCGCTTGATTCGTGGCCAGGTCGGCCGGGAAACGAACGCCGCTTGCGAGTGTGTCTTTGTCTTCTGCCGTGTTAATGCCCAACGCGAACCGGTAGAGCATACTCTTCTCTTTTTCCTTCTGTAGCAGTTCTTCGGAGCTTTTTTTATCTTGCTCCGCTTTCACTTGCGAACCGCGAGCCGTCGCGGCGTTCTCGTTGAATGTGTAACTGAGGTAGCCCAGAATGAGCGTAGCCAGCACGAAAACAATCGTGCTGATGAGCAGGGGCATGCTCGTTTCGCCGGAAGGTTTGGCCATTTCGATTCTCTATTTGGTGAGTGACCAACGGTGTTTCGGTAGAAGTTCTGCTCGTATCGCTATCTATTGAGTCTAAACGCACGAACCATGCGGTCAACCCAAATGAGCACATCGCAGCAGAAACGTCGTGGGAATCGGTCGGTCGTTCGGGGAATATCGAGTAATGGGATTATACCCGACTTCCGTCAGTTCGACCGGTCCGCCCTTGACAGCCCTTCCGTGGTGAACATACACTTATACGCATTACCATTGTCTTCGTTGGCTCGATTCCCCAACCTTCCGCCCGACCCACGTCTCAGGCGTCGGATGATTGACCCTTGCGATCGGTTTGGGGCATCGGGCAAGATCCTCGGCTGGGATCGGAATTTCCCTTAACAGATTCTGATCACAGCTCCTACCGTGGCGGCACTGTGGCCTCGATTCCGCCGAAAACGACCTCCGAGCGTGTCTACTTGCTAGACACGCACGGAATGGTCTTCCAGATGTTCCACGGGATACCGGCGATGAACGCCCCCGATGGCCGCCCGACGAATGCCGTTTTCGGCGTCAGTCGCGCGATCATGAACCTCTACGATCATGGGGCCGATTACCTCCTTGCCGTATTCGACCACAAAGACCCGACCTTCCGCGAAGCGATCGACCCGAAATATAAGGCCAACCGCACGCCGGCCCCGGAAGAATTGATTGCCCAAGAACCGCTGATCCATCAGGTGCTCGAAGCGTTGCGGGTGCCGATCCTCGTGCAGCCCGGTTACGAAGCCGACGATGTCATGGCGACCGTGGCCACCAGCGCCGCCGAAC
>JANXNT010001133.1 GCA_025353985.1 Limnoglobus sp. | reverse complement strand
GATATTTTTGGTGTGACAACTACAAATGTATGATTATGTCACACCAAGGTTCCATCCCGTTATCAACTGAAGCCGCCGGCCGACACCATCTATTTAAAAACAATCAATTGAATTAATGGAGCGATTGATGTCCCCGCGAGTCTCTATCGTCATTCCGCTTTATAATGCGGCTGCGTTTATTGCGGAGGCGGTCGATGGCGTTCGGAAACAGACGTACGTTGATTGGGAACTGATCGTGGTCGATGATGGCTCGACTGACGATAGCGTTGCGGTTACGCAGCGCGTGACTGCGGATCTGGCCGGTCGATTTACGCTCATTCGCAAGGCAAACGGCGGGGAACCGTCCGCACGGAATGCTGGTATTTCCATCGCTCGCGGCGAATGGATCGCGAACACCGACGCAGACGATTGGTGGGAGCCAACGAAGTTAGCGAAGCAGTTGGCGGCGACCGCCGATCCGACATGCGTGATGGTGCATACTGGCGTCATTCACCACTACCCGGATGGTCGAATTGTCCCGCTCGATATGACCGGTTCCGCGCAGCGTGTCGGGTGGTGTACGCGAGCGTTGTTGGAACCGCACAGTAATTGTCATCCATCGATTTTGGTTCGCCGAACCGCGTTGGAACAGCTTGGCGGTTACGATGTATCGTATCGTCAGGCGTGCGATATCGACTTGTACTTTCGGCTCTCGGCAATCGGCACGTTCGCGTTCGTGCCGGAGCACCTCACGCACTATCGCATCCACGCGGGCCAACTAAGCCGGTCGCCTGTCGAGCAAATTCGGGCACACCATCGTGCCGTCCATAATTTTTTCGACGTCCACCCGAAGATCCGCGAAGAAATCGGCGAAGCGACGATCCGCACGTCGTTGATCGCGCACATCGAAAACAAATTGGAAAGCCTTTACTGGCAACGCAGCCTCAGCGCATTTCGCGAGTTACTCCAGTTTGCCGAGGAATCGAAGTTCGATTCCTCGGGACTCCAGAATTGGAAACGACGCGCGCGCTGGCCCGATTGGGCCATCCATTGGAAGGACCGTGCGACGGGCCGCATGTCGGGGCCAAAATCATGATCGAACTTACGGTGGCGGTATGTACTTACCAGCGTGGCGAGTTGTTGCGACGGACGCTGGATTCGCTCGTCGCTGCAGAGAAACCCGATTGCAATTGGGAACTTCTGGTGATCGACAACGAGGGTAGCCCGACCGTGAAGGAACTAGTCACTGGTTACGCGAATCGTCTTCCGGTTCGCTACGTTGTGGAGTTGGTAACAGGGAACGCCAACGCAAGAAATCGTGCGGTATCCGAGGCGTTGGGGCCTATTTTGTTGTTCACCGACGACGACGCGGTCGTACATCGAAGTTGGCTGGTCGAGATGCGAAACGCGATTCGCGAACATCCCGAATGCCAATTCTGGGGTGGGCGCATTCGCCCAGATTGGGGCAAATTGTCCCGGCCCGAGTGGTTCGATGAAGTGAGTTGCCCCATGCTTCGGAATATCATCGTCCAGTATGATATTGGAGATACCAATCGAGCCTGGAATTCAGTCGCAGATTTGGCATTTTACACTTGTAACCTGGCTTTGCGAGTCGACGCGGTCAAGGCAGCGGGGCTGTTCGACCCGACGCTCGGATATTTCGGATCCGTGCGGATCGGTGGGGAAGACGTGCGATTGGTCGAGACCATTCAGCGTCGCGGGGGTCGAGGTTGGTATGTCGCAACGGCGGTTGTCGATCATCCGGTGCCGGTCGATCGGTTGAACCGATCCTATGCGTTATCGTTTGCTCGCAGGCAGGGCTTTTTGTCGTATGAATTGTTGGCCCGCGATCATGGCGGATCGGTTCCGCGATGGGCATACCGTGCGGCAGCACAACAATTGGTGGGTGGCGGGATATACTGGTTATTAGGTTTGTTGACCGGGAATGCGAAACGAAGATTCGCTGCTCGGATGCGCATTGCATTTGCAGCGTCGAAAATCGCTCGAGCGACCCATCGCATGGGGACAAACTGATGTCGATACCGGACATATCAGTCATCATCCCGACGTGGAACCGGGCCGAGTATCTACCCGCAGCGTTACGTTCGGTGTTGAATCAAACGATCGATGCCAGAATTGAAGTGGTCATTGCTGACGATGGGTCGACTGACGACAGCGCTGAAATCGTTCGACGCATCACTGCGGACTGGCCCAAAAATCGTACGGTACAGTATTTGCAGCTCGACAAAAATGGTGTATGTGCGGCAAGAAATGCTGCGCTCGATTCGTCAACGGCCCCAATCGTTGCATTCCTCGACAGCGATGATGAATGGGACGAAAGGAAACTCGAAGCACAAGTCGCCATGCTTTCGGAGGAAGTAGGCCTGGTTCACACCGATTTCCGCTATATCGACAGCGATGGGCGGTTTATAGATTCTGGGCCTCAACGACCGAACAATCCGGCTCGCGGAAAGTGTCTGAATGCCTTACTTGCGGAAGACACCATAATCTTTTCGAGTGTAATGGTTCGTCGATCCATCATCGACCAAGTAATCGTTTTGGAACCACACGGGCTTCCATTTGACCCACAATGGACGAACGGCCAAGATTATGACTTGCTACTACGGATCAGTTTGCGAACTCAATTTGGATACGTCAGCGTACCACTGACACGATACCGCACGCACGACAGACAAAACGCGATGGGGAATTTATCGCGCGTATTCGGCTTTCATTGTCGAGTGCAAATGGCGTTCGCGGAACGTCATTGTCAGGACATAGGGGGTTTGGCCGTCGGGCAAGACGCGGCAGGTCGGTTCCTTCTCGGGCGAACGAATTCCCATTACTGGAAGCGACAATTGTCGATCGTGCGGGAACTCTGCGATCTTGCTGACGAACTCAATCTCTCGAATGAAGCGTTTTCGCACTTGCGTCGCTTGTCGAAAGTACCACTGTGGTTATTGCGTACGAAAGACAGTCTGGATCGTTTGTTTTCTGCGAAATCGTGAATTATCTTGTTTTTTAGCATATTTTGGAGCTTAATGTGTCTGAAGCCGATGTAAGCGTCATTATGCCGACCTGGAATCGCGCAAACTATTTAGGGTATGCGATCGATTCGATCGGTCGTCAAACGGCAGATGTCCGAATCGAATTGATCGTCGCGGACGATGCATCGACCGATAACACTGCGGCTGTGATCCGCGAGCACACTTCGCGCTGGGCGCATCGAATGACGATCCACTATCTTCCGCTTCCCAAAGGGGGTGTCTGCGTCGCACGAAACGTGGCTCTCGCTTCCTCCTCTGCACCACTGGTTGCGTTTTTGGATAGCGACGACATTTGGGAAGATACGAAACTCGCCGACCAACTGCCGTTGTTGAGCGATCACGTGGGATTAGTCCATTCGAATTTCCGCTACATCGATTCCTTCGGTCATTTCAGCGATAAAACGGGCCAACGCCCGGATAACCCCGCGCGCGACAAATGTTTGACTTCGATGCTCGCGGAAGACACGGTCGTATTTTCGACTGTTCTGGTACGCCGAGAATTTATCGATGCGGCGGCGGCCAGCGAGCCACATGGATTGCCGTTCGATCTCCACTGGGTGAACGGCGAAGATTACGACCTCTTGCTTCGTATCGCACGCCTCACCGATTTTGGGTATGTCAGCCGTCCACTCACACAGTATCGCCAGCACGCACAGCAAACGGGTATGAGCGACCTGGCGCGAGTGTTTCGATACCACTGCCAGGTTCAGATGGCGTTCGTCGATCGCTGGGGCACCCAATTGGGATGGGATTCGACGACCGGTCGCGATGCCGCTCAAGCGTTCTTGCTCTCACGTTGCGAATCGCTTTACTGGCAACGAAAATTGGAACTCGTTCGAAAACTTTGCGGGTTAGCGACAGAACTGGGTTTTACCGATCCTCGATTTCTATCGCTCAAACGACGTGCGAGTCGCCCACGCTGGCTGCTGTCCGCGAAAGATACTTGGGACCGAATCTGGACCCCCGCAAGAACATGAATCTCGTTTGGTTATTTCTTAAGCCGTGCCACCCGGCGGTACATTGCTAAAGTTTGTTCTGCGGTAGTTTTCCACGAAAATTTCGCTTGCCGGATTCGACCTTTCGCGATGAGTTCCGTTCGCAGACTTTCCGAACCGAGAATTCGCCCGACCGCAGACGCCATCGCAACGGGGTCGTCGGGCGGCACGAGAATTCCCGCGTCGCCGAGCACTTCGGGAAGAGCACCGACCGCCGTTGAAACGATTGGCACACCGGCAACCATCGCTTCCAGGAGGATCATGCCGAATCCTTCGTATCGTGATGGGAGAACGAACACACTCGCTGCTCGATACAATTCTGCCAGCTCCTCATTCGATAAATAGCCAGTAATCGAGACACTATCCGAAATTCCGAAATTTTGGCACATCTCTC
>JANXNT010001118.1 GCA_025353985.1 Limnoglobus sp. | reverse complement strand
CAGCGGCGGTGACTGTCAAAATCTTTTCCATTCAAATGTGGTGTCCACAATCTTGGCCTTAACTGCTAAACAACCGCTACAAACGCCACAAACTAAAGGCCACGTTAGTACGAACATCCAAGCGGCCACGTGGAATATGCCGGGAACTCTGACAGTCATTTCTCGTGGAAAGCGGACGGATGCCGACTGGTCATCAATCCTGAAGGGATCTGGCACTGCCGGTGGTGACCAAATGGGGGCAGGGTATACTGCGGGTTGTGTCGCAACTGGAAGCGGTGTTTGGGATAGTGTCATCCAATTTTGGCAACGAGGGCATCGCGTGACTTTACCGAGTTCGCCAATCGGGAATTGACTCGGTTGATGACAAGTCGGGCAGTGGATGTCTATTAACATAAAGCCTCAAGCAATCGCCAGTGCGGTGGGCCGTTCCAATAGACGATGGATGGTTTTGCAACACCAAACTCATTTGATGCGAAATCTATCGTCGCGTCAAGCATCGGAATGCAAAAATAGGGAATGCCTACGGACAGACACGCGACTGGCACAGTTTGCGATTGCGCCCCCTGCGTGGCCCGCGAATCTTGCGATACCGTCGCGACAGACACGCGACTGGCACAGTTTGCGATTGCGCCGGGTTACCTCAGGTAACTTTTGGCGTTCGGCGGCGGCGGTCATTCGACGCTCGATTGATACCGGGTAATCAACCGTCGTTCGACACTCGACTTTCTGCTCGTCGAAATCGACTGTAACACAAGCCGTTTCTGTCGAGTGTCGCAAGTGTCGAGTGTCGAACGCACAGGAATCGCCCACGGACGGCCACGCGACTGGCATAGTTTTTGGTTAAGCCGGGTTACCACAAGTGGCTTGTGGTGGGATGTTAATTATAGTCTACCGGTGATATATGCGATCGACGCTCGAATCGTGGCCTTGAACGATGCGTCCAACGGGTGAACCGGAAGAACTCAAAACGGGGGATGCGGGGGATCAGGGGGATGTTTTCGCCCCGTCACCATCACGTTGCGGCTTCGAGGATGGCAAGCATGGCACGGCGAATCGGTTCGGCCAGCGTCGGCCACGCAGCGATCAAACGCGACAAGTCCGGATCGTCGTTACCCCCTTCGCTTACTGCAACCGGCACTGCAACCGGTTCGGCAACTTGACGTAACTTGCTTGCTGGTTCAGGCTTTACAACACGTAAGAATGGGACTGTCGATCCGGAGGTTGCGGGTTCGAGTCCCGTCGCCCTCGTTTGATGGAAGTAGTTGGCCGAACAGCACTTGTGTGTACTCTTCCGGTGGTCGGAAGGTGCGGCTCGCAGAAGCTCTAACCCGGTAGTCTACCGGGATTCCGCTTTTTCGGTGCTGCATGACCCATCGCAAATCTCCACCCTCTCTCCGACGTCACAAGCCGAGTCAACTCGGCGTCGTCACGCTCAACGGACACGATCACTACCTCGGCCACTGGCCCGAGAACCAGAAAATGGCCCCGGCCGGGGTCCTTGAGGCGTACGACGCGATCGTCGCCGAGTGGCTCGCCAACGGACGCCACTCCGCTCACCTCGCCCCACCCCCGATGTCCGTCGCCGAACTGATCCTTCAGTTTTGGGAACGCTACGCCACGGTTTACTACCGTCACCTCGACGGTTCGCCGACCAGTGAGCAGGACAATTTCAAATTGTCCCTTCGCCCTCTCCGAAAATTGTTCGGGAAAATTCCCGCGGCCGAGTTCTCGCCACTCAAGCTCAAGGCGGTCCGCCAGTCGCTGATCGACGCCGGGGTCAGCCGCGGGGTCATCAACCAACGGGTCGGCCGGGTGAAACGGCTCTTCAAGTGGGGCGTCGCCGAGGAGTTGGTGCCCGAACCGGTCCACCGCGGGCTGCTTGCGGTCGAGGGCCTGAAAGCCGGCCGGTCCGAGGCCCGGGAGTTGTCCCCCGTCGAGCCGGTCTCGGACGGGTCCGTGGAAGCGGTCCTCCCGTTCCTGTCGACGCCCGTCCAGGCCTTGGTCCGTGCCCAACGATTGACGGGAATGCGTCCCGGGGAAGTGGCCCGGATGCGCGGCCGGGATCTCGACACGACCGGCGAGGTTTGGGTGTACTCGCCGGCCCAGCACAAGACCGCGTGGCGGGGCAAAAAGCGGGCCGTCTCGATCGGCCCGAAGTGCCAGGCGGTGCTGCGGCCGTTTCTCACGGACGACCCCGACGCCTACCTGTTCCGTCCTCGGGCCGCACGCGAGGAATGGTTTGCGGCGAAACGGGCAACGCGGAAGACGAAGGTCCAACCGAGTCAGATGAGCCGTCGAAAGGGGAATCCCCAACGGAAACCGGGCGAGTTCTACACCCGGTTCACCTACGCATCCGCCGTCGCCCGGGCCTGCGTGAAGGCGGGCGTCCCCCACTGGCACCCCAACCAGTTACGGCACTCGCGGGCGACGGAGGTACGCGGGGCGTACGGATTGGAGGCCGCGCAAGTGGTTCTCGGACACGCGCGAGCCAACGTCACCGAAGTGTACGCCGAGCGGAACCAATCGCTTGCGGCCCGCGTCGCCGCCGAGACGGGGTGACGTTCGGCGGCGTGCCGCCCAA
>JANXNT010001117.1 GCA_025353985.1 Limnoglobus sp. | reverse complement strand
CCGCCAACCGTGGGGAGGTCCAGACATCGTTCCACGCCGCATAGTTCGCGTACCTGACCTTCGCCAGTATTGCGCCTTCCATTTTCCATTTAACTCTTTAGGTCAAACTTAGCCCACTCATTTCATTGTCTTTGCAACCCGGAAGCCCGAGTGCTGATCGACTTCGGGGGACTTGCCGAATTCGACACGATACGCGGTCGCTGTCTTCGTCGAATCTCTGATCGATCCGCCACAGACGAATACTTTGCCCGTGGCTGGATCTTCACACAACTCCCCGGCATTACCGAGGGTATCGAATAGGCCGTTTGAATTCGGCAGGAGCTGACAAACGTACCGAAGTGCGGCTTTCTCCTGCGTGGTCGGCTTACAGTTGCCAAACATTGCGACCTGCTCGACATATTGCCCGAATGGGTATGGTGTTTTCGCTTCACCGAAACAAGCGGACTTCCACTCATCGACCGTGGGCAGTCTGTACCCGGATCGCTGCAAATAATCGGGATGCGGTTCCAGCTTTCCCGTCGAAACATTGGGGCGATAACACGGTTCCAACTTGTCCAGGTCTGAAAGCCGATTGCAAAATGATCGCGCATGGTGAACGGGGATATAGGTTGTCGGCTCTCCGCTGCGTTTGACTTCGAAAGGAGTGTAGTCTGGATGAAGCCGCATAAAATCCTCGTATTGCAACTTGCTCACTTCGTGGATGGCGATTGCGAACGATGTCCCACCTGGCAACTTGTCGCTAGGGATGATGGCCATGGTCATCCGTTCGGGGCCGACAAACCACCGGCGGCCGCCCACGGGCAGACTTTGGGAGTTCTGCGATTTCCGCAGTTGCTCGCGCGTTTGCTGCACGATGTCCACACGGTTCCATCGAAGCAATCGAAGTTCTGCTGCGGCGTGAACGCCACTATCGGTATCGGATTCGTGAAGCTGGCGTATCCGCTCAACGATGGAAGGTCTCAATCGCGACGAATTCACACGAATGTTGGCAAAGGCTTCGATTAACCAACATCGCACGCGGGCATCGGTTTCGACATTAGCCAATTGCACGAATGGATCGATGTGCTCGATCTCCGCGATCGATTGCAGTTGTTCGAGCGTCGCTGTCGCAATCGTCAGGTCACCCTCGTTCACGACGAACGGACGGACGAATTCGGCATCACCGGCGAGAAGCAATCGTGCGAGCACAGATCCCAACTCGCGGGCATCGGTCACGTTGGAAACAGGCTTGGCCGAAGCTGACAATTGCGTAATCACCTCCTGCCGAAACCCGGCATCGGCTTTCGAGCCAGCGACGAGTTGCGAGGCAATCTGCTGCCGAACGGCCGCCGTGACCGAGGGACTTTTCAACGCTGTCAACAGTGGCACGACCAACCGAATTGACCGGGGTCGCAACGGTGGCTCGGAATTCGTTTCGAGTAATGCACCCACAAGGAACCTCCGGTCGAGATCCTGGGCGTGTCGTTCCCAAAGTTTGGCGTCGGGTTCCCAATCGGTAAGCGTGGCGTATGCGCGAGTGTGAATGTCGCCCGTCGGACGATTTGTGTCGAGCAAGACCTTCCATAGTGATTCGCTCAACACGGCTCGATGTGGAGCCAAACAGTCGCGCCACCTCACGAAGTCTGCGTGCTTGGCAGCGAGCATGGCAGTGACCAGGAATGGGGCCTCCGCCGGATTGTCGCGAACGAGAAACAGTGCGGCGTTCCTGCGACCAACCGAGTCGGGCGGCAACACGGGTAAGCGCTGGTGCAGGGCTGCGACGATGTTCGTTCGGTCGGTATCGAGTGACTGGGCCAGTGCCATCGCCTTCTCAAGACTCTCCTCGCCAAGGAGTTCCGCGACACCTGCTGGTTCCGCCACTGACGATGTCTCACGACCCGTCCACAGGATTGGACCTATCGCCCAAAGCATTGAGATCATTACGAAAACCGACACAATACTGGCTGTCAGATCTTTTCGCCGCTTGAGATACCACCACTTTTTGGCCCAGAACGACTGCGGACGAATCGAGATCGGCTCCCCTTGGAGGATGGCTTGCAAGTCGTCGGCCAGTGCCTTTGCTGTCGGGTAGCGATGTTCCGGCGAACGCTCCAGGCAGTGCAGACAAATGAGTTCCAGAGATTCGGGCACCGACGGTGACAACTGGCGAGGGGGAACGGGGTCGGAATTGGTAGCCCGTATGAGCGCTTCAAAATCGTTCGCCCCTTCAAACGGCAGGTGGCCTGTCAGCAGCACGTAAAGGATCGCACCCAAACTATAGACGTCTGCCTGCGGGGTGGGCGGACACGTCTGACGGATCACTTCGGGGGCCATGTACTGAGGGGTGCCGAGTGAATACCCACTGGGGGTTGTGTCCGTGCCGTCCGACGACAGTTGTTTCGCGATACCAAAGTCGACGATTTTCGGCGTGTCCAGAGTGTTGTTCGCGAACAAGACGTTCGACGGTTTCAAATCGCGATGGATGATTCGCTGGTCGTGTGCGAATTGCACGGCCAATGCGAGTTTCTCGACGAGTTCCGCAACTTGTCGTGGTGTGAACGGCTCCGCCTTCATGCGTTGTGCGAGTGTCCCGCCCGCAAGATATTCCATCACAATGTGGGGAATACCCGCCTCTTCGCCGAAGGAGTAAATGCGGACGATGTTCGGGTGATCGAGACTCGCGGCAGCAGCGGCTTCGCGCAATAACCGCACGCGGTCGCGTTCGTTGGCCAGTCGCTCCCACTTCAAATGCTTGATGGCCACAGTCCGCCTCAGTGCGGTATCTCTTCCGAGGTAGACCACTCCTTGGCCGCCGTGGGCGATCCGCCTCTCGATCTCGAAACCGGGAATCGTTGGGAAGGGATCGCTCGGATCGTTTCGGAGAGTCCGACCGCGATGAGCGACTCGGCTCAACCACGCGGTCTCGGCCTGCTCGATGGCCTTTGCGTATCGATCTTGGCATGTCGGGCATAAATCGATGTGCGATTCCAACAACTGCTGGTCATCGCGACTAAGTTCCGACAAGTTCGCCCATTGGGGGCATTCCGGAACAACCGGGGCATGTGTCATAGCGGACCCTCAACGGACATCATTCGTCTACGAGACCAAATTCACGGGCGATTGTCTGAAGCATTTCCAACACGCGGCCCCGATAAACGTAGAGCGTGGCCACCGAGATATTCAACTGTTCGGCGGCCTCCTGGGGACTGACCGCTTTGAGTCGCGTCAACTCGAACGACAACCACGTCGCTGTGGCGAGCCTCAGCTTTGCGGCGTCGAAAATTCTCCAGAGGAGTTCCAAGTCGTCGCGAGTTCGACTGTCGAGGCCGGCAGCCAATTCTTCAAATTCCGGTGATAACGGTTCCGATTCGAGTGCCGCCTGAGTCGGATCGCCACCGATCCCAACCAACCCTGGCCATTGTTTGGATTCGCGGAAGTAACTGCTGATCGCGTTACGAACGCATACTCGCACGTAGCCGCGAAACCGGCGTGCTGGGTCGTAGGGCAGTGTCTGGAGTGCGGTGACGAGACTCGCCAACACCCGACTGCGAACCTCGGTCACGTCGGCATCTTGCAGCCCGGAAACTTGGCAGCAGGCGTCGATATAGGGGATATATCCCTGCGTAAAGGCTTCCCACGCCTCGGTATTCTGCCAGTCGGCTAACGCAGCCATGAGTGTGGGGCTGGTCGTCGGACCTTCTGGACCGCACATACCATCTACTCCGCTTTTGAAAAACCTAACAGTACGCGCGAGAAAAAGGGAGAATCGTTCTGCTATCGTTCCGTTGTGCGAAAATCTTGACTGACGAACAGGTCGAACTCCAAATTGTCAGCAATTCAAGCGATTTCAGAAAATTTCACGTTTTAGTGTTAGGTGCTCGCGTAAGGGGTGTAGATGGGACTTCGCTGATCGTCGCCTGCACGTGCTCCACGCACGTGTTGCGGTCGTCTGCCAGTGGTCTCGCAACCCGACCAGTCGGTTGTCTGAGCCAAAAGAGCGTGACAAAATGCCGAAGAAAAATTGGTTTGCAAAATTCATTCGCACTCCGAAAAACCGAACCACCCTGAATGGGAAGTCAGGACTCGTTCGTCTCGGTCTGGCTTCGCTCGAAGATCGAATCGTTCTTGATGGCACCTCCGCATTTCTCGGTTCTTCTGCAAGTCAATCACCGCTACTGGTAAACCCAGATGTGTTTACTGGCGGTGTGCTCGTTGCCGCAGGCGATATCACAGGCGACGGATACGTCGACATCGTTACGGGTGCCGGACCCGGTGGTGGACCGCACGTCCGCGTCTTCGATGGGAAGACGGGTCAGGTCGCATGGGAGTTCATGGCGTACGATCCCAATTTCCGCGGTGGTGTCTCGGTTGCCGTTGGCGATGTAAACGGGGACGGACGGGTAGACATCGTCATGGGTGCCGGACCCGGTGGTGGACCTCACATCAAGGTTTTCGACAGTATCACACGAAGCGAAACACTCAGCTTCTATGCGTTTGATTCGGGGTTTACAGGCGGCACTCGCGTTGCGGTCGGCGATACCGACGGAGACGGGAAAGCGGAGATTGCCGTTGCCAGCGGAAACGGCGGAACCGCCGAAGTGAGATTGTTTAGTGGTCTAACGGGTAATTTGCTCACCTCGGTACAAATTGGGAATCCCGAAGATCGAAACGGTGCCACCGTTGCACTGGCCGATTTCACACGAGATGGCAAAGCCGATTTGGTGGTCGGCACTGGTGGCGGTGTGTCGCTCGTTCAGGTGTTCGACCTGAACTCCGGGAATCAGCCGATTTTTTCAGTAACTCCGTATGATCCCAGTTTTATCGGTACGGCTTGGGTGGCCGCCGGTGACGTCACAGGCGACGGGATTGCCGACATCATCACCGGTGCCGGTCTGGGTGGCGGACCTCACGTTCGAGTGTTCGACGGGAAGTCGAAAGCCGA
>JANXNT010001098.1 GCA_025353985.1 Limnoglobus sp. | reverse complement strand
GCCGGGGTGATTTGGAAGATCGGATCGTGCCCGATTGGCTTGAACATCAATCGAGGCCGGTTGCCGTTTCTCCGCCCCAAACGCCGAATGGGCTTAGACCGGACAGATTTTGGATGGTGGCATATGCCTGGTTACCCACGTCGATCGAATCGCGGATGAAGCGAACTGAACCATCGCCCAGCCCGACGTTGACACCGCCCGAGTGATTGCTGCTCGGGGTACTCATACCGAGTTGCGTTTCGTTGCCCATGATGCAAGAAGCGCCGTTCGGTGGAGTGATCGTGGTGATGCCACCATAAAGCAGCGCACCGTCACCCCCAACGACCTACTGCCAAACAGTTTGAAGCGTTATTGTGCGTGAGGTCGTACCGGTTGACACCCCGAAATCTCACAAAAAGCTCATCATAATTTTCCACTCGTCGCAAGTCCTTACATGGGTTGTATTTGCATCGCAAAAAATATTCAAAGAAAATTCAGACTGTCGCATCAGAAATTGAGAAACCTCGAAAGTATCGGCCCCCGAATCTGCCAAATTATACGGATATTTAATTAATATACCCGTATTGTTAGCCCGAAGCGCTAGCGAGGGAGTTGCGATGTTTGCAGTTATACCCAGGGGTACGACGAGGAACGTCTAACCCTGGTCTGTCAGATTTAACTCCGTTGGGGTAAGAACTGGCTATGCGTGTACCCCAACGGGGTTCGATCTTTTAGCCCAGGGTTAGACGTCTTACGTCGTACCCCTGAGTTGCGCTCATCGTTACGGTTTGATCGCAAACACCTGCACGCTCGCTGCGTACTCGTTGAGGTCGTAGCGGGTCAGGACTTCGCCGAGGCCCGCGTGAACGGCAGAGCTCGTGCCGCAACAGCCTTGGCTCGCGTCGATCCATTCGCCTTCGGTGATAGTTGTCAGCGAGAGGCTGCTCGGCGTTGCGGGCATTTCAGGACTGCAACAGCCGCTTTGGCCTTCGACCAAACCGTAGGCGTTCAAGTCCTTTTTGGTGTCGATGATTTGCACGCCGACAAACCCGGCATCTTTCAGGAATCGTTCGTAATCGGATAGCGATAACGCACCGGAGATGCAGCCGATGAACGCGGCCGCGCTTTGCGCGACATCCTCGGGAAGTGCTTGTTTCAAAGCAATATCGCTGATCGCCAGCCGCCCACCGACTTTGAGAACGCGAAACATCTCCCGAATCGCCGCCGGTTTGTCCGGGGCCAGGTTGATTACGCAGTTCGAGATAATGCAATCGACGCTGGCGGCAGCGAGTGGCATCTGTTCCATCGCCGCGAGGTGAAATTCGACGGGCAGTGCCTCGCCTTTTGCGGCGAGCGTGGCCGCGTTCATTTTGGCGCGATCGATCATTTGCGGCGTCATATCGATGCCGATGACCTTGCCCGTCGGGCCGACTTTCCGTGCCGCGAGAATGACATCGATGCCGCCGCCACAACCGAGATCGACGACGACTTCGCCGGGCCGCAAGTTCGCTGTCGCAGTCGGGTTCCCGCACGAAAGTCCCATGTGCGCCGCCGTGGGGATCGTCGCGAGTTCCTCCGGCGTGTAGCCAAACGCCTCCGCAACCGCACTCACGCCAGGGTCTGAGCCCGTAAGCAAGCTCGCTGCCACGCTGCCGTACTGGGCTTTAATTTCGGCGGTAATTTCCGTTGCAGTCATGATCGCTCCTGTTGTGTGTGTCAGGGCATTTTAGCGTGCGCGTCGAATTTTTGGTTGATCTTTTATTGTGCGAGAGATTACCGTAGAGTTGGGAACAACCCCGTTCGAGGCATCGCAAGGATCTGACATGGCAACGACTCCCTCGGCGAACGATCTGACCCGCCAGCAACTCGACGAACTCGATTTGCTGCTCCAGCGAATGCTATCGTCGCCGAACTCGACGCAACCGCGACCGGTACCCGTGCCGACGAGTCCGTTGCCGCAGCCACCGGAGTTATTGGCCCCGAATTGGCGTATGGATCCGCCCGCAGTGGATCATCGTTTGCCGCACATGTTGCACGACACGGAAGCGTTGTTGCTCGTGGAACAACCGATGGCCTACGCTCCCGCACCGATGCCAACCCCAACGGTGCCGTTTTCGCCACCGCCATACATGCCCGCAACGCCACCGAAATTGCCAGTGATGGTGCCCGAAACACCGTTCGAGGGTAGCACGTACACGCTACCCGGAAGTACATCGCGATTGCCGGAATTCGACCGAATCGATCTGGAATCGTTGAAGGTACCCGAACAGCCAATCGTGTTATTGCAGGCGGCGGGCACGGTTCCGGTTGTGAAGCCGAAATTCGCGAAAGTGCCACTTTTGCTCTGGCCGCTGTTCGCGTGCAACTGGGTCATCGAAGCGGTGTTACGCCAGTTCGACGCGAAGGTCGTTTCGCCGAAATTCAAGCAGATACTCGGCACGCTCGGCGTACTGATGCTGATCGTCGCCGGGATTTTGGCCGCCCGCGGCTTGGGCGTAAACCTCAAGGTGAAGTGATGCCGAGTAATCGCTGATACAGCCGTTCGTATTCGCCTGCACTGCGAATCCACGACCAATCTTGCAACATCGCCGAACGGATGACCTTCTGGAAATCCTTCGGCCGATCGCGATACAAACCAACAGCTTGTTTGACCGTCTCGTAAAGCGCACTTCCCGTGTAGGCCACGAAACTGAAGCCGGTTGCGGTGCCTTTCAGCAGCGTTTCTTGCGTTGTACCAACCACGCTATCGGCGAGTCCACCCGTGGCACGCACGACGGGTGGCGTACCATATTTCATCGAATAGAGTTGGTTTAGGCCGCTCGGTTCGTAACGGCTCGGCATGAGGAATAGGTCCGAACCGGCTTCGATTAGGTGCGCCAGCGATTCGTCGTAACCCAAATGCACGCTGACGTGTTGCGGGTGTTTCGACTGGAATTCGTTGAGTTGCTGATGGTATTCGCGGTCGCCTTCGCCGAGGAACACCATCTGGCAACCGAGGTCGAGGAACCCCGGTGCCGCACTCATCACAAGATCGACGCCCTTTTGCCCAACGAGCCTAGCGACCATCCCGAGTATCGGCTTCGTGGCATCGACGGGCAGGCGGAAACGCCGTTGCAGTTCGGCTTTGTTGATCGCCTTGCCTTGCGGGAACGTCTCCGAATTGTACTTCTGCGGCAGCAAATGATCGGTTTCGGGGTTCCACTCGTCGTAGTCGACGCCGTTCATGATGCCCGAGAGTTTGCCACGCGATTGCTGAAGTAACCCCTCGAAGCCACAACCGTACTCGGCGGTCTGAATCTCGCGCGAATACGTCGGGCTGACGGTGTTGATCGCATCGGCGAAGACGATGCCCGCCTTCATGAAGTTCAGGTGCCCGTGAAACTCGAGTTGTTTGTGGTTGAACAACCAACCGGGAAGGTTCGTCAGGCGCATCACGTTGCGGTCGAACATCCCCTGATAGGCGATGTTGTGAATCGTGAACACGGATCGCGTGTGTGCGAATTCGGGGCGTTCGCGATAGACTTCGGAAAGGTACGCAGGAACGAGGCCGCACTGCCAGTCGTTCGCATGGATAATGTCCGGCGCGAAACCGATCGCAGAGGCGACTTCGAGGATCGCACGGCTAAAGAACGTGAACCGCTCGGCGTTGTCCGGGTAGTCTGCTTTGTAACCGCCGGGCATCGATTGTTGATACAACCCGAAGCCGCACGATGGGTCGTCGCGGTCGAAATAGCCACCGTGATCGATGAAGTAAATTGGCACATCCGAGTTCGGCAACGTCGAACGAAACAGCTTGCAGGCGAGCGTACGATCGCCGACGACGACGGGAATAACCGTCGAAGTTTGCACCACGGGGACTTTCCCGAGGCGAACGCTGCGGTGGTACGGCATCACCACGATGACATCGTTCCCGCGTTTCCGCAACGCACGGGGAAGTGCCGCAGCCACGTCCGCCAATCCGCCGGTTTTCGCGAACCCCACGACTTCCGATGCCGCAACAATGACCCGCAGTGCCACAGATAATCCTCCGAACACTATTTCAGCAGTTTCGTGACACTCATCGACTTCGCAATGCGATCCAGATCTTCGGTCAACTCGTCGGCATCGGTTCGCAGTAGGCGGGTCGCGATCGTTATGCCGCCTTCGGACTGCGTCACGACCGTGTAATCCATCCGCACCTTTTGGCCGTCGAGGTCCGCATCGAGTGCGAAACGGTCAACGGCGGGCTTGTCTTGCACACGCTTCGGCTGTTGCACGTTCGCCGTCTTGGCCTTCGACTTTTTGAGAAACTCGAGTGACTCTTCGAGATACGCGGCCGCGGTCGGCAAGCGTGTG
>JANXNT010001094.1 GCA_025353985.1 Limnoglobus sp. | reverse complement strand
CGCAGCCGGGGCACTTTCGCCCACGGTCACCTCGTTAGCACACGGAGTTTCGATCATGAGCCTGACCAAATTGAAGTTACTCGCGATCTTCGGCATCGGCCTCGGGTTGCTCGGCACCACGGGTACGGGCATTTACTTCGCCACGGCCGACGACAAGCCCGCCGCAAAAGTCGCCGCCGAACTGTCGAAACCTGTTACCGCAAAACCGCCAGCCGCCGACAAGGCACTCGCTGTTGCGTCCACCGGACGCACCGCCACAACGATGCTCGCACTCGACAAAGATGCGGGCCTACTCAACCCAATTCAGGAAATCACCGTCGCCGAGTTGCTAAGGGAATTGAGCGAAAAGACCGGCAGCACGATTCGCCTTGATGTCGGATACTTTCATAAATGCGATATTGAAAAGCCATACGAACGGAAAATCTCGCTCGCGGTCGTGAAAGGCCTTTCGGTTCGCGACGTCCTCCAAGAGATTGCGTCGTTGTTCCAATTCGGTACTCAAGGTGAAAGCGGAATCTCAAATGGCAAGGTTGGGATTCGAGTGAAGGGCAATCAGATTATCCTTGGGCCAGGCGCGATCACAGTCACTGCTCCGGGGCAGGGAGTTACAATTACCAATCAATCGCCTACAGTTCATGTGCCGGATGATGAAATTGCCCGAATCCTCAAAGGCCCGATCGTGGGTATCGCTGCGGACAATCTGCCGTTTGCGGAGTTCGTCAATCAGCTTCGCGAACAAACTGGCGCGAACATCGTCGTCGATGCGCGACTCAAAACGCAAATGCAACAACCGGTCACGCTGACGCTAAACGATACGCACCTGATGACGGCACTCAAAGTCGCAGGCGATGCGTACGAAATCGCTCCCGCAGTTGTGGGAAACGTCTACTATCTGACGACGAAAGAGAATGCGGAGTTGCTGTTGCTGGAAACGTATCGCGAGATCTACGGCATGAATATTCCCGTCGTTCCCGCGCCGCCTGCGAAGTGAGTGAACCGTCAACTGGGTATACGGCCGGAGGGTTCAATATAACAGTTTCAACCGGCCGCCCCTCTCCCTTTTCGACGTGCCGATGCGACCTGGGCCTCCGACTTTGAGGTGATCGTGACTCCACGTGAAGTGCTGGCGTTCTTGCGCGAACGCGATGTCAAAGCGGTCGACCTGCGATTCATGGACTTCCCCGGACTCTGGAAGCATTTCACCATCCCGGCCGAGATGCTCGACGAACGCGCCTTCGAAGATGGCATAGGGTTCGACGGGGCCAGCCTTCGCGGTTGGCAGGCGATCAACGAATCCGACATGATCGTCGTTCCGCAACCGGAAACGCTGTTCATCGACCCGTTTCGCAAAGAAACGACGCTCGTGATGATCTGCAACATCCAGGATCCGCTCACGAAGGAAGATTACACCCGCGACCCGCGTAATGTGGCCCGCAAAGCGGTCAATTACATGAAGCAGACGGGCATCGCGGACACTGCCTATTTCGGTCCGTCTGTCGATTTTTTCGTGTTCGACGATGTCAAGTTCGATCAGACTTCGCACTCCGCGTTCTACTACGTCGATAGCAACGAAGGCGCGTGGAACACGGGCCGCGACGAACGCCCCAACCTCGGCAGTAAGATCCCGTATCGCCAGGGTTACTTCCCGTGCCCGCCTGCCGATCAAACGCACGATCTGCGCTCCGAGATGATGCGGGCAATGATCGATTGCGGGTTGACCGTCGAAAGCCACCACCACGAACGCGCGAGCGGTGGCCATTGTGCGATCGATGTGCGTTACGGCGAACTGCTGCCGACGGCAGATAATGTGCTGAAATACAAGTATGTGGTGAAGAACGTCGCCCATCGCCACAACAAGACGGCCACCTTCATGCCGAAGCCGTTGTACGACGAATACGGTTGCGGAATGCACGTTCACACGTCGCTAGCAAAGGGCGGCAAGAACCTGTTTGCCGGCTCCCAGTATTCGGGATTGTCGGACGTTGCGATGTACGCGATCGGTGGCTTGCTGAAACACGCACGGGCGTTGTGTGCGTTTACGAATCCGACCACAAATAGCTACAAACGGCTCGTTTCCGGGTTCGAAGCCCCGACGACGCTCGCTTACAGTCAGCGCAACCGTTCGGCCGCGATCCGCATTCCCGTCTATTCGTCGCGCCCGGATTCGAAGCGGATCGAGTACCGGATGCCCGATGGTGCCGCGAACCCGTACCTCGCGTTTGCGGCGATGTTGATGGCGATGCTCGACGGCGTAAAGAACAAAATCCACCCCGGCCCGCCACTCGATAAAGACATCTACGACATGGCCCCGGAGCAATTGAAAGACGTACCGAAACCGCCGCGTGGCCTCGATGAAGCATTAGTGGCGCTGGCGAAAGATCACGAGTTTTTGCGTCAATCGGACGTGTTCACCGAGGATGTTATCGAGACGTGGATCCAGTTCAAACAGCGCGAAGAAGTCGATGCGATCCGTCTGCGACCGCACCCGTACGAATTTGCGTTGTACTTCGATTCGTGACACATTTGGCCTCTCCGCGTCGACGTAAGTCCGAATTCCAAAAGTTTTAAAACCGTGTTTTTCGTGTTTTTTCGTCTCAATAAGCCCCTTTTTTGATC
>JANXNT010001061.1 GCA_025353985.1 Limnoglobus sp. | reverse complement strand
ACTCCCCGAAGCGACGCCGAACACGTTTGACAAGCGATTTGAAGCCGAAATAGCCGGACTGTCGGCGAGCGGTTCGATGGCGTGGCCGCCGATTCGCGCGGGGGAAAGCGGCCCACCGCCCGAACGCCTCGGCGAATATCGCATATTGACGAAGCTCGGAGAAGGTGGCATGGGAACTGTCTACCGCGCCGTTCACACCCGCCTCGATAAAGTCGTGGCACTCAAGGTTTTGCTCACGCATCGTTCGGCACGCCCGGAAGCGTTGGTCCGGTTCCAGCGCGAAATGAAAGCAGTCGGCCGACTGAATCATGCAAATATCGTTCAGGCAACCGATGCGGGGGAATCCGGTGGCACGTCGTTTCTGGTCATGGAGTACGTACCGGGTGCCGACCTCGGGAAGGTCGTTCGCCATCACGCGAAGCTGCGGATCGCGGATGCGTGCGAGATCATCCGGCAAGCGGCACTCGGGCTGTCACATGCACACAATGCGGGGCTAATTCATCGCGACATCAAGCCGTCGAACCTACTGCTGACACCTTCGGGACAGGTGAAAATTCTCGACCTCGGTTTGGCGTTGCTTCTCGATCAATCGGAACCGGACGACGAAACCCAAAGCGACTCATCGAGTGCAGACGATCATTTGAAAAGTCCCGATGCGACGGCCACCCATGCGGTTCTCGGATCGTTCGATTACATGGCTCCCGAACAAGCTGCCGACCCGCGTGCGGTCGTGTATCGTTCGGATGTTTACGGGCTGGGCTGCACACTGTACCATCTGCTGGCGGGTGAGGTGCCGTACCCGGCCCCGCAGTATGCGGCGGTAGTGGACAAGATGAAAGCGCACGCGATTGCTGCCGTGCCATCGCTCCGCGTCGCGCGGCCCGATGCCCCCGAGGAACTTCTTGCGATTTTAGAACGAATGATGGCCAAGGATTCGGCGGGCCGCCCCGGTGCGGCCGATGTGGCGCGACTGCTTCGGCCGTTCACCGGCGAATGTCGATTGCCCGAACTCATTCGCAAAGTCCTGCCGGACTCGGCCGAACAAGAAGCGGAAACTGCGTCGGTAATTGACGCGAACTGGAACCGCAAACTCCCACTGCCACGACGCACGCCACTGTGGCCGATCGCACTTGCGATACTCGGCCTCGTGTTGGTCACGGGAGTCATTATCGTCTGGAACAATCGCGAACTCGAACGTCAGCATTCCGCTAAGGTTCCGCCGCAAACATCGACTCCGCAAGTGGTCACTGCACCGGAAAAAGACGACAACGCACCGGCGGTGGTTCTGCTGCCGAAGACCCGTCTCACGGGGCACACCGCGTGGGTCTATTCGCTGTCGTTCAACAAAGATGGCACTCGCCTCGCATCGGGTAGCGAAGACGGCACCGTGCGAATCTGGGATACCGCCAAGGGGGAAATCATCCGTGTTCTCCAGGACAATCGGCTAGTGTCTTGCGTAGCCTACTCGCCCGATGGCAAAACGGTGGCGTCTGCGGCACACACTCCGGGAGACACTGGCGAAGTGTATCTCTGGAACCCCGAAACTGGCACGAAAACAATCTTGAAGGGCCTACGAGGCGGTACCCTCGGCCTCGCGTTTTCGCCTGATGGCCAGTGGCTGGCTGCGTCCGGCAAGTACAACGCCGTCCGGGTTTGGAATCTCGCGTTTAACATGTCGAATAATTTACTCGACGATCAAAATGGACTCGGTCGTCGGTTGGCGTTCTCGCGTGATGGCCGGTTCTTGGCCGTGGCGGGGTCGAACCTGACGATCTGGAACGTGAACACGTGGTCGAAACGGAGTTTCCCGCTCACGGATCGAGTTTCGGGACTGGGACTATCGACTGATGCGAAACTCCTCGCGCTCGCCTACTGGCAGATCGGCACAATCTCGTACTTCGATGTTCCGCCTGAAGATGCACCGACTCAGGAGTTAGTACCATCCGGTGCGGGGTGGCAAGCCCACCAGACTTTCGTGAACGACGTGACGTTTTCCCCCAACGACCGGTTGCTGGCTACCACGGGGACAGATCGCGTCGCCCGCATCTGGGATGTTCGACGCCGTCGTTCGGTGGCCCTGCTTCAAGGGCATATTGCACAAACCGACCCCGTCGTCTTTTCGCCGAATGGCAAGATACTCGCAACTGGAAGTGCGACCGGCGATAACTCCGTGATGCTGTGGGACATTTCCGCGCTCGGCGGGCAGCCAGGAACGCCGTAACCGAAGACCGTCTCTGCCCGCTCCCATTCGATCTCACATTTTTTTTCGCAACTCGTGTTAGGTCGTGCGCAAGAACCTCACATGGGGACCACGACTCCCCAATCGCAAACACCATTCCTGGTTCACCAAGAGGTTTTCGTCATGTCAAACTGGATCCGCAAGTTGTTCCCCACACGACACGCCCAATCACCCGCCCGATGCGGCTCGGAGTGGAAAGCCTCGATAGCCGCGACCTGATGTCGGCCACCGCCGCCATCTTCCACGACACGCTGGTCGTGACGGGCGATGCTGCGACGAACCGCATCAGCGTGATCCATGGTTCGTCCCGGATCTATGTCGGAGATAACAGCGTCCTTATCGCCGACCTGCCCGATACGGGCGTGACGAAGATTCGCCTCGACAACAAGGCCGGCAACGATGCCATCGTCGATCCGGCCGACTTGAAGGTGATCGAGTTGGCCATATTGGGTGTGCCCACAAGATCGGTCCCACAAGGGAGTCAGGTGATGGCGAGCAGTTCGACCGACTTCGGTTTCACGACGATTAAGAATGGAGACGGAAATAATCCGGCAGATCAAGCCAAATACTCCTGGACGTTGTATCGCGACGGGGTACTCGTCAAAGAGTTAACGAATCGGCGCATCAACGCGCCGGCCCGTACGGGCACACCGGTATCGCCAAATTTCGCGTTCGAGGCGAAAGTTGCGGGGCAATACACGGTGAAGTTGACAGTGTCGAAGCTCGATGGCACGACGGCGTCGTCCGAAGAATCATTCGCAGTGACGTTCGTCGCCCCGAAGGCGGTCGCGATTTATGGCTTCGGTGAAGAGCGAGTCGGGACGGCGGTCACGTTCGAGTCCCAAATGATAGGGCCGGGGTTGTCCCCGTACCTGACGACCGACTGGGTGGTGAAAGATAACAACGGAATCGTCGTCAATCGCTCGACTGGGTCGTACGTCACGTTCACGCCGACTTCGCTCGGCTCATACACAGTCATCGTGACGGTGACGTTGCCGGACGAATCGCAGTTGACCAGCACGCGGACTCTGAACGCGATCACGCCATCGAGTACAGCGGCCATCGTCCGTGACACACTGGTCGTTACGGATGGTGCAGGCGACAACCGCATCCGCGTCATGCATGCCGCTTCTCAACTGAGTGTATTCGATAACGGAGTGTTGGTCGCCACACTGCCCGATACGGACGTAACGAAGATTCGCATGGACAACAATGTGGGGAACGACACGATCATCGATCCGGCCAACTTGAAGGTGATCGAGGTGGGCATCAACGGTGCGCCTACAGGATCGGTCCCACAGGGGACGCGGGTGAATGTGAGCAGTTCGACCGACTTCGGTTTTACGACGATTACGCTTGGAGATCGAAATAATCCTGCTGATCAAGCAAAATACTCGTGGACAGCATATCGCGACGGGGTACTCGTCGAAGTCTTAACGAATGGGCGTATCCACTCCAATGTCCAGCCGGGTAAACCGGTATTGCCAGGCTTCGCCTTCAACGCGAATGTTGCTGGGCAATACACGGTGAAGTTGATAGTTTCGAAGCTCGATGGCACGACGGCGACGTCCGAAGAATCATTCGCAGTGACGTTC
>JANXNT010001036.1 GCA_025353985.1 Limnoglobus sp. | reverse complement strand
TTCGTGTAACCGTTGTAAATGGCTATGGAACGGATCGTCGTGGCTTGCGAGAATGCGAGCGTCAGAGTCCCATTAAACGGAATGCCGTAAGTCCCATCGCTGAGAATACCCATGCCGATGTCGCCATCGTTGAGATTGGGCAGATTGTACGGGGACGCAAGGCTCCCGGCGGTTGACGAAGCGGTGTAGGAAACCAATGCTCCCACTGGTCCGTTCACCACGTTCGGGTTATCCGACGTATCGCCCCCAACCTCCACCTGCGAATTGGTGAGAGAGATGTTTGTGAAGTTGGTGATGATGACTCCTGCGACTAGCGGCGACGGAGCCAATAGCATCGCGTCAACAATCAACAACATGGCCCAAGTCCGAATCACTGCTTTCATATCTGCTAACCTCCTTACGAATGTCGCGGTTGTGCAACTGAAATTGATTATGCAGAATGTCTGGATTTATTCCAGTGGCAATCCGGGATCGCGATGCAACACCACGTTCGATTCGGACGGCGTCAGGCGGTACGTCGTCCATTCGTCCATCGGTTTCGCGCCGAGCGATTCGTAGAAGCGGATCGCCGGTTCGTTCCAGTTCAGAACGGACCATTCGAGCCGCCCGCAATTCCGCTCGCGTGCCTGTTTGGCGACTTCCAGAAACAGCGCCTTGCCGTGCCCCTTGCCGCGACGCGACGGCAGTACGAAGAGGTCTTCGAGGTAGATGCCGGGCTTGCCGAGGAACGTGGAATAGTTGTGGAAAAACAGCGCGAATCCGATCGCTTCGCCATCCTCCTCCGCAAGGAATACCTCCGCATACGGCCGTGTGCCGAACAGATGCTCGCGCAGTTGTTCTTCATCGAGCACGACTTCGTCGGCGAGCTTTTCGTACTCCGCGAGGGCGCGAATCAGCATCGCAATCGTCGGCACGTCGGCCGCAGTTGCCGGGCGAATCATGCGGCACTACTTTCGTTGCGAGAGGTATTCGAGGAGATTGGCCGCCTCTTGTGCGGTGAAGTCGCGCAACAGCCCGGCGGGCATCAGCGAGATTCGCGAGGCGTCGATCGATTCCAGATCGTCCGCTGCGACCGTAATCAGCTTGTTCAGCGCGTCCTTCAATTCGATCGCCTTCGCGTCGCGCTTTACGAGCAACCCCGTGAACGCTTGACCGGACAGCGTGCGAACCAGATACGACTGGTACGGCAGTTCGATTCGCCGCGATGGCTCCAGAATGCTTTCGAGCAAGTTCTCGCGGGTGCGGGTTTTGCCGATCTGCGACAAATCCGCGCCGATTTCGATGCCTTTGCCTTCGATTTTGTGGCACGTCATGCACTGGCTCTTGGTCGCCGCGAACAACGCCTGCCCTTTGGCCGCATCCCCCGTGAGTGCCAGAATCGCACGCGGTCGTGGGTTCGCACCGAGCGTTTTCGGCTTGCCGTTCGATGGTAAATAGCCTTCGAATAAATCGCGAACGTGCCCAGGGGGTAACGTGGCCACCACGGGCATCAG
>JANXNT010001034.1 GCA_025353985.1 Limnoglobus sp. | reverse complement strand
GCCATCAGTATAACGCGAAACCGCTCGAAACGGATCGGCGATTTTCGATCAAAAAGGGCCGAAAAACACCCCAAAACAGGGTTTTGGAGCGTCCGCAATTGTGACTTACGTCGATTATCAGAGGCGCATTTCGAGTCTGTTTCGCACCATCATCACGATTCGATCGTATCGCTCGGTTCCCGTTTCGTCGTGAAATCGAGGAACTGCACCTGTACTCCGGGAATTTGCACCTGGTGTAGCAAGTGCTTCGGCAGGTAGCAACGCACGACGACGTCGTTGCCGCGATACTCTTGGCGGAAGATTTCGGCGTGGGCGTTCAGGAACGCGAGCGTTTTGCCGTTGCCGGCATCGAGGATAATCTCGGTCGGTGCGAAGTCCGACGACAACATTTCGATGACGGTATCGACCAGCGTTTCGATGCCCTCGCCGGTCTTTCCGCTAATCGCTACGGCCCGCGGATGTTGCGCCATCAAGATGTCCAGATTCGCACGATCCGTCACCGCGTCGATCTTGTTCAGCACCAGCAAGTTTGGCCGTTTGTTGCAATCGAGTTCCTTCAGTACGCCCAATACCGACTGAATATGTCGCTCCGCTTGCGGGCTGCTCGCATCGACGATGTGCAACAGCAACCGCGCTTGTCGGGCTTCTTCGAGCGTGGCTTTGAACGACGCAACGAGGTGGTGGGGCAGGTCGCGAATGAAGCCGACGGTGTCCGAGAGTAGCACCTTGCCGAAGTCCTTGATGTGCCACTGCCGCGTGCGCGTGTCGAGCGTCGAGAATAGCTGATTTTTGACGAGGACATCGGACTTCGTCAGCACGTTCATCAGTTGCGACTTGCCCGCGTTCGTGTAGCCGACGAGCGAAAGCGTGTATTCTTCGCGTCGGCTTTTGACTTCGCGTTCTTTGCGCGATTGCACGTTGGCGATGCGCTCCTTCAAGTCGCCGATGCGCTTGCCCGCGATGCGCCGGTCGGATTCGAGTTGGGTTTCGCCGGGGCCGCGTAGGCCGATGCCGCCGCCCTTTTGACGCGACAAGTGCGTCCACATGTTCTTCAGTCGCGGCAAGGAATATTCGAGCTGCGCGAGTTCGACTTGCAACCGCGATTCGAGCGTTTGCGCGCGGCTCGCGAAGATGTCGAGTATCACTTCACTACGGTCGAGCACCTTGACATCGAGGGCACGTTCGAGGTTCCGTGCCTGGGCGGCGTTCAAGTCGTTATCGAAAATGACGGTGTTGGCTTCGCTGGTTTCGACGAGTTCGCGGAGTTCGCGCACCTTCCCGGAACCGATGTACGTCGCAAGGTGAATGTCGTGCCGCTTCTGCAAGAGTTCCGCCACAACGACCGCGCCGGCGGACTCGGCGAGTCCGCGAATCTCGTCGCAGGGGTCGGACGAAATCCACGGCTTGTTCGGCAACCCGACCGAAACGAGAACGGCTTTTTCCTTGGCAACGGAGAACTCGTCTCGTTGCGATTCAAATCCCTTGCTGATGGTGCATTCCCTCGTGAGTGTGTGGAACATTGTACGCCCACAGTTCCGGCGTGGGGAAGAGCGATTTTGCGGGATGATTGCATCCAACGAAAAACCCGCACCAGGGAGGCCGGGTGCGGGCGAAAGGTTCGGTCGTTACCTCAGGTCACTCGGAGCCGGGGAGCAAGCTGACCTTCGGGAGCGGCAGGTCGGTCGCGGTACCGGTGAAGACCGATGTCGCGGTGACTTTGATGCTCTTGCGGTCGGGCGTCACTTCCATCGTGGCACGCATTCCGGGTGCGTTCGGCGTGACACCGGCCAGCCGACTTTCGTGCGATTGAATCACGACGGGCAGGTTCGTCTTGCCGGTCGCTACTCGCGGTCCGGCTTCGTTGCTGCTGACGCCACCACCGAACCCGGTCTTCATCGGGGCGGGTGCTGCCGTGGTTTCCAGTCGCGTTGCGGTCGGCTCTTCGAATGGCAGCACGGCCAGTTCGGTTCGCGATCCGCCGTCGACTTTCACTTGCACCGAGTCGCTGGAATT
>JANXNT010001030.1 GCA_025353985.1 Limnoglobus sp. | reverse complement strand
GGTCGAGCCATCATCGTTGGCCGCCAACGATGATGGCTCGACCGGGGCGGTCTCGCTCGGTTTTAGCGGGAATTTCTTCGGTGTGAACTTTACGCAAGGGTTCGTCAACAACAACGGGAACCTGACGTTCGGCCAATCGCTCAGCACGTTCACGCCGTTCAGTCTCGCTTCGACCAGCCGCCAAATCATCGCGCCGTTCTTCGCGGACGTCGACACCCGCGGCAGTGGTAGCGGCCTCACGCAATACGGTACTGGCACGGTCGATGGCCGCAATGCGTTCGGCATCAACTGGCTCAACGTCGGCTATTTCGCCAGCCGTACCGATAAGCTCAACAGCTTCCAGTTGGTACTCGTGGAGCGTGCCGACACGGGCGCGGGCAACTTCGATATCGAGTTTAATTATCGTCAAATCCAGTGGGAAACCGGTAACGCCAGCCAGGGTACGAACGGGTTGGGCGGTAACTCGGCTCGCGCCGGTTACTCGAACGGCAGCGGCTTAGCCGGCACGCAGTTCGAAATCGCCGGTTCGGCCATCAACGGCGCATTGTTAGACGGCGGCCCGAACAGCCTCGTAACAGGAAGCAACATCAACGAACCGGGCCGGTTCCTGTTCGCGGCACGCAACGGTGCGATCGACCCCACGCCGACGAATGCCGTGCCCGCCCCACCCGCAATGGCACTGATGCTACTCGCCGCACCCGCGTTGTGGTTACGCCGCCGCAAGGCGTAAACAGGCTTCCGTACGTGCGTACCAACCGCGACTTTCATGGGCTGGGCCGGTGCCTCTCGGGAGGATGGTTTGGCCCTTGCGAGCGATCTGGTTTCGGGTCGGATGTCGGGTGCGGAAACGCATGGGGCGGGTGTTTCTTGTGGTGCCCATCGGTATCGGCGAGGATTTGACTCGCACGCTCCGCGTCGGCGGCGCTCACCCATAATTCGACCGAACCGGGCATCGTGCTTCCCAAGCCGCCCGTTAAATCTTCACCGACAACTCGACCGCTAATACCTTCGTTCTTCAG
>JANXNT010000988.1 GCA_025353985.1 Limnoglobus sp. | reverse complement strand
CACAAAAAAGCATCGGCTCGTTTTGTCTGGAGAGTCATTTGATGGTTCTACTGCGATCCATGGGTTGTACGATCTCGGTACAGTCGGATCATCGGCACGACTCACGAACACCCTTTCTTTGCGAAATGCAAGGGCTGGTTGACAGTGAACCAGATGGTCATTGGCGACCGGCTACTGTCGAATGACGGAACGTGGGTCGATGTCGAAGACTTGCTCGACACCGGCGAATGGGAAACGGTCTATAATCTCCGAGTCGCCGACCACCACACGTACTTCGTCGGCACCGCCGAGTGGGGCTGGGCCGCATGGGCACATAACGTGTACGATATTAAGTTCAAGCAGTGGAGAATCGGTGATGCAATTGACAAGCCTCTGAAAGACGGGTCTGCGCCATCCTGGAAAGCGGTGCAGTCCCGATACTGGAAAAACCGATACGCGCAGTCTAAGACTACAGGCGAGTTTTCCGCAGCAAACTTGGATCGGATGCGAGGCGGGCAGGCACCTATAGACTATAACCGCCGCACAGGCAAATGGGAGAGTAGAGAGCTGCACCATGTTCTCGCACAGCGTTTTGCATCTAACAACACACCGCTCAATTTGCGCGAACTCACGCCAGATTGGCACGCTGAAGTCGATCCGATTAGACATGTAACTGGAATCCGCGTATTCAGAGGAATCAGATGATGAACTTTGATGACCTTCACGAAGTTGAGGAAGTCATTCTGCAAGCCGGATCCTATCGTGCTTGCAAAACATTATGGCCTTTACTTCTAGAGCTGGGCTACACACTGCGTGATGATATTTTTTCAATTAATAGAGCCAAAAAGCCACCCACGCCCATCTGGCAAACGAAGACTCTTGTCTCGGTTTACATCCATTTCGATGATTCCGAAGTGTACAGTCTAGAAGATCGCTGGAATAGTATTTCGCTGAAATACCTCCTTGCAACGCAGCCGCGTACTGGGATTTCCATGTTCACCAAACACGCTGCTGACCTTGCTGGTCGCCTCAGCATTCCACTCGTCTACAAAGGGAATGAAGTGACGCAAGATCGACTCAACGCATTATTTGAAGCAATTGCAGATGAAGTCACTGAACAAATTGCGGAACCTGGTAGCGAAGATCTGGCTATCGTAATTGAATCGACGTATCCTCGCTATCGTTAACATGAGTCAATCGAGGATTTCAAGAGCTACGAGGATCACGGGGAAGCGTGCGACTGGGTCTGGGCACGCGATGAGTTCGACGCGGGTTCGGGACCGCGATTGCGTCGGGTGTTACGGACGTTCGGACGCGAGTCGCTGGTGCTGAATCTGCACGTCGGCGGCAAGGTCATCGGCACGACTCACGAACACCCGTTCTTCGTCAAAGCAAAAGGTTGGACAAACGCACACGAACTGCACATCGGCGACGAAATCCGCTTGATGGACGCAGGTTGGACCAAAGTCGAAGGCGTGGCCGATGCCGGGCAACTGACCACCGTGTACAACATGGAGGTCGAAGATGACCACACCTACTTCGTGGGAGGCACCGACTGGGGTTGGGCCGTCTGGGCACACAATGCATATAAAGTATCCAAAGCTGTACGAGACTCAGCAATTTCAGCAGCCTGGCAGCAAGAAGCCGATTTAGTGCGTCGGACTGGACAGGGCACTCGCAACTGGACAGCCAAGCAGAAACAACAGCTGCTTGACACGGGTAAGGTGCGGGGCTACCTTGGGCATCATATAAGCAGCGTTAACGACTCTCCGTTATTAGCTGGTCTGCCAGATAACATACAGTTTCTAACCTTCCGCCAACACTACAGAATCCACAATAACGGCCGATACCAAATTCCAGTTTATGGCAACTTACTGTCGAGGTAGAAAAAGTGAGTGGTTTCGAAACAATATTACAGACGATCAGCCAAGCGAAATCATTTGGATTTCGTGTGCTAGCAAATGGTACGCACCTGTATGGACAGGTGCCGCACGTTGCACCTGAGGCATGGCTGCACCAAGTTTTTGCACCGCTTACAGAACAGGAAATAGTTTGGTTGGAAGAAAAAATGAAACTGCCAATTCCACACGATCTACGGCAATTCTTTCTACTCGCAAACGGAGTTGGCCTATTTTCGGTATCCCTTTCTATATACGGCAAAAAAACTAGTTACGTCCGATCTGGCGACGATGCTTGGCAGCCATTCTGCATTCTGTCAGCAAATACATTAGAGAGGCCAACACATGCAAAACCATCACAGATTGTAATTGGTGGCTATCAAGATGATGGTTCGCTTCTGTTTCTTGACCTTGAAGATGGTACAGCATTCAGAACAAGGAGTCGGTCAAAAAAAATCCTCAATCAGTGGCCAGATTTCTGGACGATGTTAAAGGCTGAAACTGACCGTTTAGCTAAACTTTTCGATCCAGCAGGCCGGAAATTATATGATGGGTCAACGACTCCCTGAACACTGATCGTCCAGCGAATGTCGGCGCCTGCCTTCGCGGATGGTAAGAAACCGACGGTGATGCTCGACATTGCCATCGACGTGGCGATTGAAATTCTTTTGGTCTATCGCTGTCCAGACACCCAGTTTGTTGCCAGCAAATTGCTAGCAACATGGCAAATGCCGACGCCCGATGCATACAATGTCGTTGCCCTGCGAAATCACACTGTTTTACACGAAAATGAGGGGTATCCACGCGAAACCAATCTGTATTCAACGTGGGGGAAATGTGACTCTGTCAGGTGCAGCGCCTGGTTCGGCCTGCCTTTGCTCGACGGCCCAAGCATCGTAGGCGGCCTTGAGGCGGCGCTGAATCTCGTCCCACACCGCTGCCACCGACCCCGGTCCGTGGATGCCGTCAACGTGGGCCTCGACGGTGGCGTTGTACCCGGCCTCGAACGAGGACGACTCGGCGGTGACAAAGCAACTCAGAACGACCAACTCCACGCCGAACTGAGCTTGGAGTGCGCGGGCCAAATCGTCGCCCCACGTGCCACGCGCACCGTATCGGAGCTTGGGCCGGCCGCTGGCGATGTCGCGCTCAGCCTCGGTCACGCCGGCCCGGTATGCCGATTCGACACGATCCACGCCGACCGCCCTCCGCTGCCGAACGACCCCGCTCAGCCGCGGCGGGGTCACGGTGAGCTGTGGTCCCGAAAAACCGATTACGCCCCGCCGTCTGCTGCAGCGCCTGGTTCGGCGTGCCTTTGCTGGGCAGCGCCAACCCGCCCAGCGTGATCGCTACGAAACCAGCCTCACACCCGCCCCCTCGATCACTGTCGGCGTCCCGCCGTCCCAGCACCAGAACTGAGTCGCGCAACGGCTCGCCAGCGGGCCTGACCAAGACCCCTCGGAATGCCGCCAGTAGCTGTACCCGTCGGGGATCGGGTGCTTGGTCCTCACCCGGGCCAGATACTCCGGGTCGATTTCCGCCTCCGTATCGACGGTGGACCAGAAGTGGCGGTAGAAACCCTCACCGACATCCTCCTCCCCATACGGCGACGCATCGCACTCGCTGTCGAGCAGAAGGACGACTTGCTCGTGGCCCGTGCCGATGAGTTCCGTCGCTGCGACCAGCCCCGCCGCGTTGGAAGTGAACACGATGGCCGGATTGTTGTAGCCCCACCTCCGGTTGACAACCGCCTGCTCCCGGAAGTAGCGGGGGCTGTACTCCCGCATACCGGCCCGGATGGAGCTGCCGATGATGCGGTACTGCCACTCCTGAGCGCCAACGAGGGCGTCACGGCTGGGCAACGGCGTGGACGCCCGGCACGCGGCAGCATACCGGCGGAGTCGGGCTGCCCACTCACCAGCGCCTTCCGCCATCAGTGCGCCTCCGCCGCCGAACGACCCAGCTCAGCCGCGGCGGGGCACCGGTGAGCTGTGGTCAGGAAAAAGGAATCGTGCCCCGCCGTCTGCTGCAGCGCCTGGTTCGGCGGCGGCACTCCCGCCCCAGGCAGAGCCGGCCGCCGGCCGAGCTGGTGCAGCAGCCGGAAGTGCGACTTGACCATGCCCCACAGGCTGACCGCGTTGTACCGCACCCCGAACTCGGCCGCCGTCGCCTCGATGATCCGGGCGATGGCCGGGTAGTGGGTGTGGCACACACGCGGGAACAGGTGGTGCGAGGCGTGCGCGTTCGACCCGCCCGACACGAAGTGGGCGGCCAAGTTGTGCGGCGACCAGTCGCACGCCGTCGCCATGTTGTGGTCGGCCCACGTCCGCCCGACGGTCCTGTCCGCGGCCGGCACCGGGAAGTCGGCCAGGTCGGCGAAGTGGGTGCCGATGAGCAACACCACGAACAGGAACGAGGTGCAACCGTTGACAGCCAGGAAGCCGAGCACCACCTGCCACCAGGGCAGGTCGAGCACGGCCAGTGGGACTGCCAGCAGAATCACGAAGTAGACCACCTTGCAGACGGCGAACAGGGCGTACTCGTGCGGCGGGTGGGTGATGTCGGTCATGTTCGCCAGCCGCCGCTTGAACAGGTAAACAAAGTCCCCCCAGACGGTCGTGTGGAGGGCGGCGAACAGGTAGGCGAACGGGGCGTACAGATGTTGGCCCTGGAAGTGCCACCGCCACGGCTGGTTCGGGGACAGGCGAACGAACGGGTTCTCGTCAATGTCCGTGTCGGATCCGTTCACGTTGGGGAACAAGTGGTGGGACTTGATATGCCGCAATCGCCACAGGTAGCCGTCCACCCCGACGAGGACGAAGCACAGCCGCTGGATGGAATTGTTGATGGCCGGGCTACGGGCCACGACTTGGTGGGAGGCGTCGTGGCCGACATTGATGGCCAGTAGCAGGGCCGAGAAGCCGAACACCAGCCCGAGAGCGAGTAGGGACCATAGCCCACACACCTGGAGGAGGATGGCGGTGTACGACCCGGCGAGAAGACAGACGAGTAGGGCCGCTTTGACAGCCAGCAGCGGGCCGGCCTGACGGCTCTTGCCGGACACGCGGAAGTACTCGTCCACTCGCTCCTTGGCGACGCGGTAGAAGCTGCCTGCCAGCTCCCGCTCGAACCGCAGCGTGTCCATCGGGTGCCCTCCTGTCGCCGAACGACCCAGCTCAGGGGCGGCGGGGGCCACTCGGACTGACAAATGAAAAAAAACAGTCGCACTCTCCGGCCCCAGTCCTCCGGCCACTCGTCGGGCAGTCGCTCGTGCCAGAGTGATGTCGCCACCGAGCGATCCGCGTCGATGACCCACACGGTTTGCCACTGCCGGTCCTCCCCGAAGGAGAAGTACGTGGCGAACAGCCAGCCGATGTCGCGGTAGAACGGCTCGAACCGCTTACGCACAGTCGCGGGGTGGTAGACCTCACGGGCACCGCTAGATCCGACGCCAACCTCGGCCAGCACCTGTCGGTACAGCGGCGGGAGCAGCACCTCGATCGCGACCTCCGCGGCGTCGATCTCGGCCGGCGTCAGCGGTTGCATCCGATCGCCCCCTCCGCCGCCGAACGACCCAGCTCAGCAGCGGCGGGGCACCGGTGAGCTGTGGTCGGGAAAAGCGAATCATGCCCCGCCGTCTGCTGCAGCGCCTGGTTCGGCGAATAGCCACACGCCCTCGCCGAGTATCAAGTCTACCACCCAACAGCCCCGGACATGTTGCGAGTCCCCGCGGCAATGCGCCAGCACGGCGGAGTCATCGCAGCCCGACTCCTCCAGAGCGTCCGCAAGGATCGGCAGCCGGTCGAATGCCTGATCCGCCGCGATGCCTCGGGCCAGCGCGCCCGCCGTGCTGCTGAGCCGCCGCGGATCGACCCGCCGGCTCGGGGGGTGGAACGGACACTCGAAGAGGTCCCGGACCAGAGCCACGCGGGCTGACAACTCGGCCTCGGGCGACTCGTCCGGGGGCCACGTCTCCAACCCGGCGATGCACACAGCCGACCGCCACTCGTTAGCCTGCCACGACGGTGCGAGCGCCAGGAAGGTCGCATACACCGCGTTCCACCGCCACCGATGCACCTTGAACCATCCGTGCCGCCGGCGGCGGAGGCGGTTGTTCGCCGGATGCATGTACTCCTCGACGCGGCCTAACGCCCGTGCGAGGTCGGCCGGCTCGGCCGTGCCGTCGGCGTCCGCCTCGGCTACGCGGAGCAACTCCGCCACGTTCAGCTCGGCGTGGCGTCCGGCCCTCAGGGCGGCGGCGCAACAGAACAGCCGCAGCTTGCGGGTAGTGGAACAGCCCGAATATCCGAGGTGTTCAAGCATTGCCGCCGGGTCGTCAGCGCACGCGGCCCATTCGTCCTCGGAGAGCTTCACCACCCGCAAGCCCTCCGCCGCCGAACGACACAGCTCAGCAGCGGCGGGGGCCACTGAGACTGACAAATGGAAAAAACCAGTCACGCCCCTGCCGTCGCCTGCAGCGCCTGGTTCGGCACCGACGACTGCAAGCAAGCCTGAGAGTAACATACCCGCAAGCGTCAGCCAAGAAACATCCGCAAACTTCGACCGCGTCAGCCAGCGACATCAAGCCTGCGTTACCGTGAACATCAATGCTGCCGAACGCACAAGCTCAGCAGCGGCGGGGGCCACAGTGAGCTTGGAGTCCCAGAAACGAATCATGCCCCGCCGTCTGCTGCAGCGCCTGGTTCGGCGTGCCTTTGCGGCCGGGCGCTCAGACACTCGCGGCCAACTCCGGGAACGTGAAGTCGCCGTCTGGCCCCCACTCGCTGTACACTCCACACAGCCCACACTCGGTACACCGGCCGGCGACGTACAGGTGGCCGACCGGCCCGTCCTCCTCGGTGCCGCCTTCCGGCGGATCCATCAGGGCGAACCCGACCGCCACCTCGCACTCGCTGTACATGCAGGTGCAAACGATCTCGCCGGCCGAGTCCGGGTCGCCCTTCCCGTCCAGGTTGCAGACCCAATGCTCCGCCTCGCAGGCGGTGCAGACCCTCAGCACCCGCTCGCCTTCGTCGGTGAACAGGTCGAACTTGGCCGCGCTGCAGGCCGCACAACGAGCGTGGGCGACTCGGTGCGGCACACCCCGGCAGTGCCGGCCGAGGACGTGGCGAAGAAGGAACTGGTCCAGGTCCACAGCGGTCGCGGCGTGCCACCAGTCGCCCTTCTTCTTCAACGCCATCGCGCGCCCTCCGCCTCCGCCGCCGAACGACCCAGCTCAGGGGCGGCGGGGGCCACAGCGACTGATAAATGTCAAAAACCAGTCACGCCCCTGCCGTCCCCTGCAGCGCCTGGTTCGGTATCAGACGCTGCCAGCTCACTCAACGATAGCCCGCCCGCAGGCGTCCGCCAAGAGACTTTCACCGGCTTCAATTGCATCAGCCCGCGACATCGTACCCCT
>JANXNT010000978.1 GCA_025353985.1 Limnoglobus sp. | reverse complement strand
GGGCAATTGTTCGCGAACGAGCATGTGCAGGTCGGCGTTCGTGGGGCATTCGTGGCTCGTGTGCGTCGCCGTAACTGTCGGCATGGAATTCTCTCTGTTCGCCGCGATTCGTTGTGTGTGTCGAAACTTACCACGATTCCGTTTCCGATTCGATGAGCTTCACTTCGTCGCGAAGCCGGGCGATGACGCGACTTTTCGCAACGTACACGGCTCCCGTCGACATTTTGAGTTCGTTGCCGACCTCGAGCGCCGGTTGGCCTTCGACGGCGGTCTTCCAGAAGGCTTCCCACGTGGCTTTGTGGAATTCGGTTTTCACGCGATCCATCGCTTTTGCGGAGAGTCTGCGTTGATACTCCAATTCCCAATTTTCATCCGGATCGGCTTTATCGGGAATCGAATCGAGCCGCTCTTGTGCACCGGAGTCGCCCGATGCGCGGGGGCGATTGCGGTTACTGCTCAGGAAGTTGTAAATCTTGTTCCGCGTCACGGTGTACAGCCAACCGCGAAACGTGCCTCGTGCGGGGTCGTAACGCATTTTACTCGCGTTCCGCGCCACGCTTCGCATGACTTCCTGCATCAGGTCGGCGGCGTCGGCGTCTTGCAGCCCGCGATTGCGCGCGAAACCGTAGACGACTGGGCCATACAAACGAATGAATTCTCCCCAAGCCGCTGCGTCATGGCCGTCACCGAGACGGGCAATGAGAGTCGCTCGAGTGATCGGCGCATCCGCCATACGGCGTCCTTAAACGATACCGTCGAAACCGATCATCCTTTCGACACCGAGCGGATGACAGATCGACTTTCGCACATTTTATGCGAATCGACGCAAAATTTCCCGGCTTTTGCGACAACCCGCCGAGAATCTTGCGATCAGAGCGTCAGAACGACCTTCCCGAAGTGACTTCCCGTGGCGAGATATTCGAGCGATTCTGCGAACGCGTCGAAGGGAAACGTGCGATCGATAATCGGGCGAATCGCCTTCGCAGCAAGGAATGCGTTCATTGCCACGAAGTCCGTTCGCGAACCGACATAGATGCCGTTGAGTGTTGCATTTTTGGCAACGATGGGGAACAAACTGTCCGACGGTGGGCCGAACCCCGTGAGAACGCCAATCAGCGCGATCCGTCCGCCCGCCGCCACCGATGCCATCGATTTGCCGAGTGTGCCACCGCCGCCGACTTCCACCACGCAGTCGACGCCACGCTTTTCGGTGAGACGTGCGACTTCTTTTTCCCAATCGGGCGTCGTTCGATAATTAATTGAATCGCGGCAACCGAGTTCGCGGAGGCGTTCGCGTTTGGCATCGCTGCTCGACGTGCCAATCACTCGGCAACCCACTGCGTTTGCCAGTTGCAACGCGAAGATCGAAACCCCACCCGTGCCGAGGATTAGCACCACATCATCGGGGGACAACCCGCCGTGGTTCATGAGTGCCGACCACGCGGTGACACCCGCGCACGGCAAGCAGGCCGCCTCTTCGTAAGTCAAGTGATCCGGTATTGGCACCACCGCATCCGCAGCCAGGTCGGCGTATTCCGTCATCATGCCATCCGCCGTCGCGCCACCGAGCGCACCGGGGTGATACTTCATTTCGAAGCGGCCACCGAGCCAGTCCGTGAAAAAGATTCCCGCCACGCGATCCCCGACTTTGACACTCGCGACACCCGCACCAATCGCAACGACATACCCCGCCCCATCGGAGAGCGGAATGCGGCCCGCGACATTCCGGCCCGCCTCGTTTCGCAGATGAATCAGATCGCGATAATTCAGCGAAACGGCACGCACGCGCACAATCACCCGCCCCGCCGCCACCGTTGGCTCGGGACGTGGCACGACCTGCACTGCGAACGCGCTGCCACTGGAAACGAACTCGTAGCAGCGCATCGCGGAAGCTCCTTAAACCTAGAAATTCATCCTGCCGTGGTTACCCATCCTGTTAATCCTGCAAATCCTGTCGTTTGATCCTTTTTACCGGCGAACGGCGCGACGTGAGTCCGCCGGTGGTTAGGCGAAACTGTCTGCATTGCCAAACCACCGGCGAACTGAATCCTGCAAATCCTGTCGTTTGATCGGTTTTCAAATCGTTTCGATGATCTCGCTCTTGCGGAACCGGACTTTCGCGAGCGTGGCGTTTGCATCGTCAACGGCCCGGTAGCCTGCGGTAGCAATTACGACAGCACGATAGCCCTTCGCGGGCAGGCCGAGAATCTCGTCGTATTGAGCTGCGACGAAGCCTTCCATCGGGCAGGCGTCGATTCCCATCATCGCGGCCGTGGTCAGGAACACACCGTGCGCGATGAACACTTGGCGCGTCATCCATTCGCGGACATGTTCCGGCGTCTGGCGCGTCAACGAGCCGATCATCATATTCTTGTACGTATCGAGAACGCTCGGGTGGATGCCGCGAACTTCGGCGGATCGTGCAACCAGCCGTTCGGCATCGGCAGGGCCAACATCGGCCTTCACCGCAAACACGACGAGATGCGACGCATCGACAATCTGACGCTGCCCCCACGAATGCGGCAACAGTTTCTCGCGGATTCCCCGGTCGTTCACGACGAAGAACTTCCACGGCTGCAATCCATACGAAGACGGCGAAAGAATCAGTGCCTCTTCAAGTTTCACCCACGCATCGGCGGGGATCTTTCGCGAAGTATCGAACTTCTTGACGGCGTACCGCCAGCGGAGTTGATCGAGCACTTCATCGTGTGGAAAACTAGTCATCTCGGCTCCAGTATCGGGGTGTTACTTCTTCTCGGCGAAGGCGTACAAATGACCGGCGGTCCGCACGAACAGCGTGTCGTTGGCGATCG
>JANXNT010000975.1 GCA_025353985.1 Limnoglobus sp. | reverse complement strand
GTTCGGCTCCGCCAATCAGCTTTCGCAAGAGATACCCGCCGAAAAACGGCTCGAAATCGCACAACAATTCGGGAACACCGCGCCACCGACTCCAGAAATCGCGTCCGCGTTCGCACAATTCGCGTTCCTGGAATTGTTGTGCTTCTTCGTCATCCTGCTGGTCGGCTTCGCGTATCTCTGGAAGCGCGGCGACCTCGAATGGGTGCGAACCCTCGGGGCGAAAGCGTGATTTGCGTTCCGGGCTACTCTTGCGGTTGCGTTCGGTTCGCGTTATAAGACGGTCCTTCAAGAATATTCCGGAGGATGTGAACGTGATCGCGAAGCGAATGGGACAGTCGGACGAAACCGAGGTTTTCGACGGCAATGACAATACGCCGATGGTCGCGACCGCACTGCGGGCCGGGGCGGAACCGGGCGAACGCGCCGGCCACGTGGAGAAGAAGGAAGAAGAGAAAATCGGCTTGTTCTGGCGCGTATTCGGCGGAACGCTGCTGAGTATCGTGGCACTCGTCGCGATCACGCTTTACAACAATCTGAACTCGGGAATCTCCGAGTTACGTGCCGAGATCGGCAAGCTGAACGAAGCACGGGCGGACCTGGTCAAGAAGGACGATTTTCAGGCACGCCTAACGACGAACTACGAGCGCATTCAGAGCATCCAAGGGCAAAATCACTCGCAGAACGCGATGCTGACCGGTTACCGGAGCGAACTCGACGGCCTCAAGGACCGCGTGAGCCGCCAGACGACCGACATCGATTCGGGCAAAAAGGATACGAGCATCGTTCTCGAAACGCTAAAGAAAGACGTGGGAACGCTGGAAACACTCAAGGAAAAGCTCGTCGGCCTGGCCACCGATGCGAAGGCGTTCCGCGATGAGTATCAGAAACTCCGGCAAGACGTGGACAAGAATCAGGCCGCCGACGCCGAACGCAAAGCCTACCGCGACGAACAGCACAAAGAATACGAAAAGACCGTCAAGGAAATGAAGGCAACGATCCTCGATTGTCAGGTGAAACTGGCACGGCTCGAAGGGCAACAAACCGCACCGAAGTCGAGCGCACCGAAGCCGAACAGCACGCGGGCCAACACGCCGATGGTGAAGCCCGATACGAGCGAACCCGAACTGCCGTAGGTCACTTCCGCACGATGCGGACGTACTTTTTCTCGCCGATCCAGACGGCGAGTTGTTCGCCTTCGAAGCTCAAGTGTTCCAGCGTTCCCGGCGCGGGTGGGTGGAGTACGCCACATAGTCGCCCGGTTGGGTCGAAGACTTGCACGCCGAGCGGAGTGGCGGCGTAAATCCGATTGCTGGCGTCGATCGCGAGGCTCGTGACCGTCGTTGCGGTACCGGTCCATTTGGGAATATGCAGTGCGCAGTATGCTGCCCCCGATTCGGGCTTCCCTTCCGCGTTTACACGATACGCCCAAACGAATTTCTGATCGGTTAGCCCGACGAATACCGTCATTCCATCGCGGCTCTTTACCGTTGCGTTCGGTGTTTTGTCGCCGAGTTTCTCGAACGCGACTTTCGCAGGCATCACACCCGCATCGACCACCGGTTTCCACGTATCGCCATCGGGGATAAAGTCCCTTAGCGGCATGTCTTGCGCGGAGGCCGTTGTCGCGAGCAGCAAGGACAGAACGAGCGTACGCATGGCGAGTCACCTGTGTTTGACGTTTCGCTTTTTCGGGCCAGCCCGCGGCGCAAGCAAGGGGAACCCGCGCGAAACTTCACGTTGTCTCTCGACTCTGGAAATCCAATCCCTTGCTTGCGCTGCGGGCTGGCACGATAGTTAATCGATTGTCGTGACTTCACCACCGGATTTCGTGATCAATCCCCGCATATTTTCGACGTTGACGGACTTCTTCAGTATTCGCACCGAGCCGTCGCCGAAGCTGACGTTTGTTACCCCGCCGACGTACAGCAACAAATCGCGTGGGTCAGACTTCGGGTCGAATTCCATGTCGTCGGGCTTCATCCAGGGTACCGCCGTCTTTGCGGTTGCGACCATGATCGTGTTCGACGTGCCATCGGTAATTTCGGTGAGTTTGATGCCTTTTACAAGGTCGAACATCGCTCCGTTGCCGCGAAAAACCTGCATGTGCGTGTTTTTCTCGCCGGGTTTCGTCGTGCCGGCCACTTCGAATACACTCGGCATCGGGTGATCGTCGAACACTTTCTTGTTATGGACGCTGTCCCATGGTTCGTCGAGCTTGATCATCTGATATAAGTTGGACTGCTCGACGAACGGCAAAATCTGCACGCGCCACGACAGTAGTGGTTTGCCCTTTTTACCGAGGATGGCAGCGGCTGGCATGGCACCATAAGCATCGTGGTAGCTGTGCATCGCGAGGGCGATCTGCTTCATGTTGTTCTGCGTTCGGGCATTGGCGGCTCCGCCAGAGCCGGGTGCGCCGGTGATTTGCGCGATCAGTGGCGCGATGTCCAAATCGGAACGCACCGTCAGCGTGGCGGAGGCTTCTTTCTCGTTGCTCTGAATCTTCGCGGAACGCAGCACGAGCTGTGTCTCTTTCGCGAGGGCGATCAACTTCAGCAGCGTTTCGTCTTTCGATTTATCGATCTCCGTAATCGCCGCACTGAGCAAAGTTTGAAAGAGCGTACGGACGACGCCCATCGACTTCTCGGCTTCGATGCACTTCACTTTCGTGGGGCAACGCGCGAGGACATTCAGCACGAGTTCGTCGCCGACATCGAGCTTGCCGACGATCGCGTCGGCGAACAACAGTGGCTTGAACGGCTCGAATTGGGCTTGGCCGTTTTCCATCCGGAGTTCGTCGGGGAAATTTGCGAAATTCAAGCTGAACGCAACATGTTGGCCTGAAGCCGCGAGTGCGATTGCGTCCGAGATTGGCCCCTTCACAACGGTTTGCGGTTTCGCCAAGTCGAACGCTTTCGGCCCGAGTACGACGAGCCGATTCGGGTTGTCCATCACAAGCCGCAGATTATCGGGTTGTCCGGGGTTGAAGTCGTAGATCCCCGGCTGGACTTCCTTGATTTTCTTCTCGTCGAACTTCAACATCAGGCGGATCGCCGACGCGACTTTCTTCGGCTCGTACGGCTTGTTGAAAGTGAACGCGGCGACGACGGCGTTTTGGTCGCCGTTACCTTTGATCTTCGGCAGGAAGATCGTGAAGGTCTGCACCGTTTCGGGTGGGATGCTCGCGATGTTGGCGAAGTCTTGCAGCTTGTCGAAGATCTTCTCGGGATTGAGTTTGCGTACGGCCAGCAGCGGTTTGCTTTTCCAAACCGTGGCGACATCGACGTGCGCGAACACGGCGGCATCGTGCGGCACCCACGAAAGAATCTCTTGGAGCGGCGTATCCGCCGCCCGCGACGTCGTCGCCACCAGCATTAACACGGCGACGGCCATCAGCCGACGAACGGTTATTATGAACATGATCGCAACCCTCGCAGAAAGGAAATGCCCAGCCTTATCAATATACGACGGCCAGAAGTTGGCATTTCATCGTTTCCGAGTTACGGCTATCGCCCGTGATAGTCCGTTGCCTCTGAGATCCGTTACCGAGACTGTTCATGACTACGCAATCGACCGATACGATCCGTGCCATCGTCGAACCGGGCGTTTACTTGGTAGGTAAGCAGATGGTGGCGACCGCCGAACTCGAACGGCTGCTCAGCGATCACGGCGTGAGTTGGAACAGTGATAGCGAAGTTCCCGCCGAGATACTTACCGAGACGGCGGGGCGGCTCTGCTATATGTCGTTCGCCAAACCGCGACCGGGCGGAAATTCCGCGTATTTACACCATATCAAGGAAGTCGGCCACGGGTCGGTACTCGAACACGGCGTCTGGAACTTCGTGTTCACGGGCATCAGCCGCAGCCTCTCGCACGAACTGGTGCGACACAGGGCAGGCATGGGGTATTCACAGCTTTCACAGCGTTACGTTGATGAATCCGTTGCCGAATACGTTGAGCCGGATATTATTGCGAACGATCCGGAACTTCACGCGATCTGGCTGAATGCGGTGAAACATGCACACGAATCGTATGTGATGCTCGCGGAGAAACTCAACGAGAAACTTGGCGATCCGGCTGCGGCAGCCGCGGCGATGTTGCCAGCGAACCCCGACCGCACGACGCGCCGCAAAGCCGCAAGGCAGGCGGCACGCAGCGTGTTGCCGAACGCGACCGAGACGAAGATTTTCGTAACAGCAAACGCCCGTGCTTTGCGCCACTTCATGGAACAGCGCGGAGCCGCCGCCGCCGAACCCGAAATTCGAAAGCTCGCGGGCCACGTCCTCGATGTGCTCCGCGCCGATTCGCCGAACCTCTTCGGAGACTACCGCAAAGTCCCGCTGCCCGATGGCACCTTCGAACTCGTCACGGACTTCAAAAAGGTGTGAGGTTCCTACTCCAGTGCTGCGATCATTTTGCTGGCGGTGGCTCCTTGTGGCGTGTTTCGCAACATATCGTCGTCGACGACGAGTTTCAGTTCGGCGATCGCTTTTGCACGCACTTCGGGGTTGGCGGCCTTCCATTTTGCCACCGATTCCTCGAACGGCGTTTCGCTCGCGTTCAGATCGTCGACTAAAACTTGTGCGGCCTTTCCTTGCTGAATCTGCTGGTAAACCGTCGCACCAAAGGTGCCGAAGGTGAGTGCCCAGCCGAAGAAGTATGCGAACAGCAACAGTGCGGAAATCTTCATCCCGGCGGGTCGTGAGGCCGCTTGGCCGTGGAGTTGCCGAACGATGCCGGCGAGTTGCTCGATTTCCGCTTCGTCGGGGCCGATTTGGAGCGCGACGTCGAAGAGTTGCCGTCGGTCGGTATCGGCGACTTTCGCCCAATCGTTCGAGATGTGCGGAAACG
>JANXNT010000928.1 GCA_025353985.1 Limnoglobus sp. | reverse complement strand
CGCCGACATCGTGGCGAAACACAGCCTGCGCGAGTTCCTCGGTTTCAACCGTGCGAAACATGCCATCGTCGAAGCGGCGATCTTGGCGACGCGATTTCACCTGCTGCCCGCGCAGGAAATTACGAGCGAGTTCGCGAAGTTTCGCATCATCGTCGATAAAACGGGAGCACCCGCAGAGGACGAAGCGATGCGATTTCTGGAACAGCGCTGGCTCGCGTTTCGCACGGCGAGGGCCGGATCATGACGGTTCGCATCGTCGCGCCGTGTCGCCTCCATTTCGGCTTGCTGTACGTACCGATCGTCGGCTTCGATCATTGGCCCGATGGTCGCCCCGTACGGAAGTTCGGCGGCCTCGGCGTCATGATCGACGAGCCGAATGTGTTAGTGGAAATCGGCAGCCGAAGTGGCGGAAATGCACATGCTCGTGCCAGCGCGTTCTTGCAAGCGATTGCGACACAACGGCCCGAGTACCGCGATCGGATCGAACGCCTTTCGATCTGGGCAGAAAGCCCTGCTGAGCATACCGGCCTCGGCGTCGGTACCGCACTCGGTATGGCGGTCGCCCGTGCCACGTTCACCGCACTTCACCTCGAATTGCCGTACCGCGAATTGGCACAACTCGTCGGCCGCGGCCTGCGTTCGGGTATCGGCATTCACGGTTTCGAGTCGGGCGGATTCTTGTTCGACGAAGGGAAATTGCACGATTGCGATCTGCCGACAATCCGCGAACGCTTGACATTACCCGCGAACTGGCGGATCGTGTTGCTGCCATCGCAAGCGTCGTCCACGTGGCACGGCGACCGCGAACGATCCGCCTTCCACCGACACCGCAGTGTCAGCGAAGTGCAAGCGACAACCGAGCGATTGCACTCGCTCGCGGAGCAAGTACGATCCGCGCTTCGTGCGAACGATTTCGATGCCTTCTCACAGACGATCTCCGAGTTCAACCGCGTCGCCGGCGAGCCATTCGCCCGCGATCAAGGTGGCACTTACGCCAGTGCCGCAATCGGCGACGTGATTCAAACCGTGAGAGAATGGGGACACGTAGGCGTCGGTCAATCGTCGTGGGGGCCAACGGTGTTCGCGTTCGCGGAAAATGACGCGGACGCCGCGAGGTTATGCGAACGTGCGAAATTGCAATTCGCACATCTTTCCGAACCGATCGTGACGCGGGCCAACGACACGGGAGCCACTACGATTTCCTCGTACTGAACGTCCAATGGCGATCACTCGTTTGTTGCACGCACTCCGCTCCGAATCCGAGGCGGTCTACGAGTTGTTGCATTTCTTCGAGCGTCAGGGCGGCACGGAGCGATTGCGAAAAGAGTTGCCGTTGCTGTGGATTGGCACCGACGGCGTAGGTTTGAACGAGATGCTGGAGGTCTTCCAATGTCTTTGGACGAAGCAGATCGCGAACAAACAGGCATCCATCAGTGCGACAGACACGCACGATCTCCGCGAGACAATCGAACGGCTCCGGGATATGGTGGATGATGCTATTCGAAACGACGGCTGAGAAAGTCTCGTTCGTGTGCTGAAGATTGCGGCCGTTTGCCAATTCGATGCGAATGCGCTCGCCAAACCCTGCGTCGCCAATGTTTTTACGGGCGACAATCAACATCTCTTCGGCGAGATCGATTGCCACGATCTGCATGTGCGGACATTGCATCGCGAGTTGGATCGGGATGCGTGCGGTGCCGGTTCCGACATCGAGGATCGATCCGAATCCAATCGGAAACGCCAACAAAAAATCCGCGACGAACGCTTTGTTCACCGCGGAGTGGTCCATTGCATCGTAATCGCGGGCGTCTTCGGGCGTGTCCATCACTTCCGGTTCGAGAATGCGCAGCAACATCGTGAATTACCCGTTGTCGCGGCGTTCGAGTTCCAGCCGACACTCGGCTAACAGGTCGCTTCGCAGTTCCCAATCGTGTATTCCGTTGCGGTCCCATTCCTCGACGAGCTTCGATGTTGCTGGGTTCAACTTGGCGACGCGGGTCAACCAAATCACGCCCGCTTCGTCTTGCAGGGTACACGTAATGGGATGATTCCAGGCGATGTGCGTTGCGAGGCATCCTTGGGGCAGTGCCCGCGAGAACGCACCGTGAATGAGCATCGGGCTGGCCCGCTCCAGTAGGTCCGCCAAGCGGCTTAGGCCGATCGTCGTTGCATGGGGGAGCCACGCCGTGCGGAATTCGGTCATCGCAAATCGCGTCGACATCGCAAATCCTCCGCACGAGGTAAAAGGCGGCAAAACGGAACAGTCGGGCAATTGATCTGGCCGACGAAAACTCAATTCTTAACAAATTCACGCCAGGCCGCAAATTGAGGCCGGAGTATAGGTGATGGACTGATTCGCAACGGAAGCATGTGCAGCGAAAGACGTCGTGGGAGTATTAGAGCGAGCGCTTTCCGACTGTCAAGGGGGCGTCAGTTGGGTGGAGCGTCCAAATCGGAAGTTGCGCCGAGTCGAGTGCGCGGAGAATGCGTCTATTTCAGTACTTACGTTGCCTGCCGCGGACGTGAGTCAATTTGAAGAATTTCGCGAAGATTTTCGAAAACGCATCGCGCAAATCGATCGTTGAACTGACATTTTTACGTAACAGATAATGTGAGTGCTCGTTTTTAGCTTAGGCTAGACTAATATAATACAACGTACGCATGTTCTAACAAAACAGCGACTCGCACCGCAAGCGATGCAAATCGCCCACCGAATGGACTCATTACTTCGCGTCGTTGGCGCGTTCCGGGCGCAGTTCGCGGACGACTTTACCCGCACGCCACATCTCGCTACCCGCAATTTCCTGCAACTCCTTTTCGAGTTGCTGGCGGTAGTCCGGACGGCTATTCGCTTCGAGCGTTCGGCGCGTTTCTTCGCCGGTTTTCACCGACTCATATAGCGATTCGAACACCGGTTTGCTGGCATCGCGGAACTTTTTAAACCAGTCGAGCGCCCCGCGTTGGGCCGTCGTCGAGCAGTTCGCGTACATCCAGTCCATGCCCTTTTCGGCGATGAGCGGGTACAGGCTCTGCGTCGCTTCTTCGACGGTCTCGTTGAACGCTTCGCTGGGGCTGTGGCCGTTCGCTCGCAGCACTTCGTACTGGGCCAGCCACAGGCCGTAAATCGCGCCCATGAGCACGCCGCGTTCGCCTGTCAGGTCCGAGAATACTTCCTTCTGGAACGTAGTCTCGAACAGGTACCCCGAACCGATGGCGACGCCGAGCGCCAGGCAACGTTCGCGTGCGTTTCCCGTGGCATCTTGGTGGATTGCGAAGCTCGAATTGATGCCGCGGCCTTCGAGGAACAGGCGGCGAACCGTCGTGCCCGAACCTTTCGGTGCGACGAGAATCACGTCGATATCGGTCGGTGGAATCACGCCGGTTTGGTCGTGGTACACGATCGAGAAACCGTGCGAGAAGTAGAGTGCCTTGCCCTTCGTGAGCAACGGCTTCAGCTTCGGCCACATGTCCTTCTGGCCTGCATCGGACAGCAGGTATTGCACGACGGTGCCCTTGACGGCCGCCTCTTCGGGGTCGAACAACGTGGTGCCGGGCACCCAG
>JANXNT010000903.1 GCA_025353985.1 Limnoglobus sp. | reverse complement strand
GAAACCTTCATTCGCGAGCGTACGAAATGTCGCGTTTCGATGACTCAACACGACCGTCAGTTATTGAATGATGACGTCCCTCGCTAGCGCGTCGGGCTAACAAGATCAGCGCGCCATCGTCAATGCTTGTTTCGCGTCGATCGATTCGATGCGGCCATCGGCCATCGAGACGATGCGGTCGCCGAAATCGTAGACGCGGTTATCGTGCGTCACGACGATTACGGCCCGATCGCTTTGCACCGCGACCTGTTTAATTAGCGTCATGACGGTGCGGCCCGATGTACCATCCAGGGCCGCTGTCGGTTCGTCGCACACCAGCAATCGCGGTTCGTGAACGAGCGACCGCGCGATCGCGACACGCTGTTGCTGTCCGCCTGAAAGTTGATTGGGGTACGACTTCAGCCGACTGCCCAAGCCCACGGCATCGAGCATCTCGCTGGCTTTTTTGAGTGCCTTCGGGCGCGACCAACCCGAGATCAGCAACGGTACGCAGGCGTTCTCGACCGCGTTCAACGACGGCAGCAAGTTGTATTGCTGGAACACGAAGCCGATGTTGTCGCCACGGAAACGCACCTTGCGATTTCCGCCCATCTTGCTGAGCGGTTGCCCGAGCACTTCGACATCACCGACAGTCGGGTCGAGCAACCCCGCCACGATCGAAATCAGCGTCGTTTTCCCGCACCCCGACGGCCCGACGAGCAAGACCATCTCGCCGTAAGGCAGATCGAGATCGATCCCCGCTAGTGCCGCCACTTTCGTGTCGCCGACACCGAACTCTTTGGTCACGCCTATCAGCCGCACGGCCGAACGATCGTCGACGACGGTCGAGATTTGCGACTGCGATTCGGACAGTTGTACGGTCATGCGTAAAATCCTTTTGAACCTTACCATTCCTCGACCCCGCGCTCCGCTTCGCAAAGCCTGCGCGTCGCGGCTAAACGGAAATCACCGGAACACGACGCCGGCTTCGAGGAACAATACTCGCCGCATACTGATGAGTGCGGAGACGAGGATAATCGCGAACACGGCACCGCCGGAGATCGCCATAATCTGCCAGCCGAAATAGAACGCAGGTGGCGTCGATTTCACGAACCGTTCGAAAATGTAGCCGAATAGCGCCGCGCCACCGATGCCGATACCGTAACCGATAACGCCGACGACGAGGGCTTGCAAAAGGATCATGCGTATGAGACGAAAGTTGCTCACACCCATCGCCTTCAGGCAACCCCATTGCTTCAAGTTTTCGAGCGTGAACAAGTAAAATGTCTGCCCGGCGATCGCGCAACCGACGAAGAAACCGAGTGCGACCGTGATACCAAAGTTGATCGGGATACCGGTGCGTTCCATGTAATATTTGATAGTCGACCAAAAGAACTGATCGTTGGTTTCGGCTTTCAGCCCCGTCTGCGTCGCGATGCGTTCGCAGACGGTTTCTGGCGTTACGTCGTCGTTGACTTTCGCCAAAATGAAGCTCAGCGTTTTGCGTTCTTGCGGCACGAACTGAATCGCTTGCGAGTAGGTGCAGTACAGGATCGGGAACGTCTGGAACGTCGGGTTGCACTTGCAGAGGCCGACGATCACGGCGCGTTTGTCATTCATTTCCAGGGTCTTCCCCGGTGCGTACGGCTCGTCGCCGTAGAGGTAGCGCCAGCCGAAT
>JANXNT010000898.1 GCA_025353985.1 Limnoglobus sp. | reverse complement strand
CCGGTGCCCCAGTTTCGTGCCCCACCGGTGACTTCGCCATTATCGGTAAGTACGACGAAGCCGGGCATGTTGCGGTTGGCGCTACCGAGGCCATAAATCGCCCACGAACCGAGGCTCGGCTTGCCGGCCAGCACCGAACCGGTGTTCATCTGGCAAACGCTACCGACGTGGTTGAGGCCGTCGGCCCAACACGCCCGCATGAGGCACCAATCGTCCGCCGTCGTCGCCATCTGCGGGAGCCAATCGGAGACATCCAGCCCGCTTTTGCCGTGCTTCGCGAACTTACGTTTGCTGGCGAGGAGCGTGTTGCCACCCGTGCCCATCGGCGTGATGACACGCCCGAAACTATCGGGTAGTTTTTGGCCGTGCCGCTTTGTTAACTCGGGTTTCGGATCGAACAGATCGACGTGCGATGGCCCGCCTTCCATGAACAGGAAAATCACCGATTTCGCCTTCGCGGCAAAGTGTGGCAACTTCGGTGTGAGCGGGTCGTCAGTCGGGGCGGCATCGGCATTCATTGCGGACATCGCAAGCGCGCCGAAGCCACCACCGGCGAGGTGTAGGAACTCGCGACGCGAGGCAAATGCGGGTACGTGCATGAGCGATTCCTAATCGATGTACAGAAACTCGTTCAGATTCAGCACCGAGTGACAGAGGTCTGTCACTCGGTCGATTGTCGTGCCGCTCGACTTAGCAAAAAACGCATTCAGCTTGGCCGCTTCTTCGGTCGTCGGTTTGCGTCCGAGCGCGAGGAACATCGTGCGTTCGATGATCTTGCCCGTATCGGTGCCCACATCGGCAATTACCCGTTCTGCAAACGTCTTCGCGTAACCGAGAACGAGCGAATCGTTGAGGAGCGTCAACGCTTGCGGTGCGGTCGTTGTTGTGAAACGACGGGCACAGGTTTCGCTACGGTCGGGGCTATCGAACAAGCTGAAGAGCGGGTAACGCAGGTTGCGTTTCACGTAGACGTATACGCTACGGCGGCTGCGTTCTTTTGGGTCTTCGCTGACCTTCCAACCCGCGGTGCCCTTCAGTTCCGATGGCAGTTCGGGGTAGATGCTCGGGCCGCCCATTTTCCCGTTCAATGTACCCGTTACCGCGAGAATCGCATCGTGGAGCGATTCGCCATCGAGCCGTTTACGCGGCATCTGCCACAGGAGTTTGTTCTCCGGGTCTTTTGCGTAATGTGACTCGTTGCCGATCCCCGACTGACGGTAGGCGGTCGTGGTCACGATCTGCCGATATACATGCTTAATCGAACGTGCGTTCTCAACGAAATCTTGCGCGAGCCAGTCGAGAAGTTCGGGATGGCTCGGACGTTCGCCGGCGAGGCCGAAATCGCTCGAACTGGCAACGATACCGCGACCGAACAGATGCTGCCAGATGCGGTTGACGATCACGCGGGAAGCAAGCGGGTTCTTGTCGTCGGCGATCCAGTTTGCGAGTGCCGTGCGCCGTCCGGTCGTGCCGATTTTCGTCGTCACATACTGCGCATCGCGGTCGTCGAATGCGGACAGATAACCGGGTTCGACGACTTCGCCGGGTTTCCGCCAGTCGCCGCGTTTAAGCCGATGTTGCGGCGGTGCAGTGGCCCCCACGTCGGTCATCGCCATTGCCATCGGCGGGTCGATAGGCTTGTCCTTGGCGAGTTCCGCCATCCGTTTGGACATGCCTTCCCACTTCTCTTTCACGGGGCTTTTCATCTGCGTGGGCGTGAACCGCTTCGCCGAATAGACCTGCTTTTCGACCATCGCCGCAATCTGCTTTTGCCACGGTGTCCGCTGCTCGCTGGGAATATCGATCAGGCTGACGTACTCTTCCTGGAACCGCGAGCGTTCTTTCTTCTCGGCTTTCTCGCGGAATGGTTTTTCCAACTCCGCCATCTGCTGACGAAGTTCTTCGGTCTTGGCTTCCCACGCTTTCGTTTTTGAATCGATTACGGCGATCGCTTCTTGCGACAACAGCGGTTTCTCCGTCGGCCAAATCCCCGCGAAGAACGACTGGAAACGATAATAATCGACGTGCGTAATCGGGTCGGTCTTGTGGTCGTGGCATTTCGCGCAACCGAGCGTGACGCCCAGAAATGCTGCTGCCGTCGTGTCGGTGATGTCGTTCAAAATCTCCTGGCGACGCTGTTCGAGATTCACCGCGTTATACTCGTCGGGAAAGTGCCGCAAGAACCCGGTCGCGATGATCGCTGCGGTGTCGCTCATCAGTTCATCGCCCGCGATTTGCTCTTTCACGAAGCGGTCGTACGGCTTATCGGCGTTGAAACTGTCGATCACGTAGTCGCGATAACGCCAGGCGTTGGGGCGGTGGTCGTCGGATTTGAAACCGTCCGTTTCGGCAAAGCGTGCGACATCGAGCCACCAGATTGCGACCCGCTCGCCGAAGTGGGGCGACGCGAG
>JANXNT010000877.1 GCA_025353985.1 Limnoglobus sp. | reverse complement strand
GGAAAGTATGCCGCCGAAAGCACGCAGTACGTCGTCCCCGATATCATCGTCACTCGTAACGACGAAGACGGTTTCGACATTCGCCTCACGGACGACTGGGTACCGAACGTGCGAATTAGCAAGCGGTACATCGAGCTGTTCAAAGACAAAAGCTCGGACCCGAAAGCCCGCGAATATTTAAAGCGAAAGATCACGTCCGCAAGCTGGCTGATCGATGCCATCGAACAGCGTCGCAGCACGCTGACGAAAGTGACGCGGGAGATTATCAACCACCAGCGGGCGTTCCTCGATCGCGGGCCAGACCACATTCAGCCGCTGAAAATGGAGCAAATCGCGGAGAAAGTCGGCGTCCACGTGACGACCGTCAGCCGCGCGGTCGACGATAAATGGGTCGAAACGCCACGCGGTGTCTTCCCGCTCAAGCGATTTTTCGGCGGCGGAACGAAGAACGAACAGACCGGCCTCGATGTCGCATGGGAGCGCATCAAGCAGAAACTCCAAGAGATCATCGCCGACGAAAGCAAGCAGAAACCGCTTTCGGATGAGGAGATCGTCGAGAAATTCAAACTTGCTGGCCTCACCGTTGCACGGCGTACGGTCACGAAGTACCGCGAAGCGATGAACATCCCCTCATCGCGACAACGCAAGGAATGGGCGGGGTGAAATGTCGCCGGGCAAACATGTTCTCGCGAGTAGACGATGACGAAATACTTCTACCTGACCGCCGCCGATGCGGTGTCCTGGCTTACCGCCGCCGAGCAGGCCGTGCCGCTCGTCTACGCTTTGGTTCACGGCTCAGGGACGAAGCCGATCACCTTCAAAAAGGCTTCGTTACTCGGTATCCCGGCGGAGCCGAAAGTATTTCCTAACGGGAGTGTCGATGAGCTGTCGTTTCTCGTGCAAAAGGCACCCTACAAGTTCACCGCAAAACGCTCCAAAGATCCTAATGAGATTAGCCATTCGGTTTTCCCTGGCATCAACCTCGGAACTGTTGTTCTGAGATTTTGCGGTGTGGTGTCGAACACCCACATCGCTCCAGGAAACATCTCGTGCATGAGTCGCGATCCCGAGGCCCTCAAACTCTTGGGTTTTTTGTGGCGTAAACTCGGCAGGATCGGTCGAACTCGCGGGATGCTCTCCATCGGCCCGGCCGCCTTGGCGCTGCACCGGAGCGGCTATCGGCTGTGTACCTATCTTGCAGCCGATCCTGCAATTGATCCTCGATTCGACGAGGAAGAAACCTCATGATCCGAGTCAAAGAAGAGAGTCTCAGCTACGACGAGGCAAATGACATTTTCATGCATCAAAGTCGCGCGTTCACAGGTATTTCCCTCAGTTTTTTCCCGAGCGGTGAGCCTGTTGGAGAAACGGAACTTCGTGAGGGGCGGACATGGGGTCTAGAAAAAGCCTGGCATCGTTCTGGGATACTCGCAGGCGAGGCGGAATATGTTAATTGCGTTTTACATGGTCTTGCAAAAGAATGGAATGCAAGCGGTGTCCTCATCTCATCGGGTGAGTACGAGTACGGAATTGCCATTCGCGAAGAAACTTGGAGCGAAGACGGGCAACTGGCAAAAGATTATCATCTGATAGCTTCGGATCCCGATTATGAGATATTACAGGGCCTAAAAGAGGAATCAACGACTAACGGATGATGGTTTAACGAGTACATGATCGGTCGGAATTAATGATAGGGAGTCCAACATGGACGTGCCACGTGTGCCAATTGCTGAAGTCAAATTCGATCCCGAAGCAGGGCCGAACGGCAACTACATTTATCAAGGCGATTTATTCACAGGCACCGCCTACTCGTTGTTCAAAGAGGGTCATCTACGTTCAGAACAACGTTTCCGCGAGGGGCTGCTTTGGGGCCTGACTCAAGAGTGGTACAAGAATGGCACGTTGTACCACGAGGCACACTTCTTTCGGGATGTCATCCACGGCACACGCAAAGAGTGGCATGAAAATGGCCAAATGAGTGAGTTCTCGGAGTGCCGTTTCGGCATCGTGCTCGAATCGAGGGTCTGGGATGAGAAAGGCCACGTTATCAAGCAGTTTGACAGGACATTAGATGATCCAGCGTGGGCCATGATCGCCAGGCAAGAAGTGACTCATCATCATGAGCTGCCTGTGATTGAGGGAACGCAACAGACGCAGTAGCCTTTTGGTTGCGGTCGTGGGCCGAAACGCCACGCGGTGTGTTCCCGCTCAAACGATTCTTTGGTGGCGGAACGAAAAATGTCGCCGGAACTCCTCGCGCAAATCGAAATCATTCGGCTCGGTGGCGGCGCTGCGGCCATCGAGCGTCAACATCAAAAGCATCGCCTGACGGCACGCGAACGGATCGCGAAACTCATCGACGCGGAAAGCTCATTCTTCGAACTCGGCGTGTGGGCGGCGTGGCAGATGTACGCCGAATTCGGCGGCGCACCCTCGGCGGGCGTCGTCACGGGCATCGGGCAAATCTGCGGGCGACGGGTGATGACGATCGCGAATGATGCGACCGTGAAAGCGGGCGCGTTCTTCCCGATGACATGCAAGAAAGTGCTGCGTGCTCAGCGAATCGCACTCGAAAATCGCTTGCCTCTCGTTTACCTCGTCGACTCCGCCGGGGTATTTTTGCCGCTGCAAGATGAAGTCTTTCCCGATGAAGACGACTTTGGCAGAGTCTTCCGCAACAACGCCGTTATCTCCGCGAAGGGCATCCCGCAGTTCGCCGCGATCATGGGGAACTGCGTCGCCGGTGGCGGCTATCTTCCCGTGTT
>JANXNT010000860.1 GCA_025353985.1 Limnoglobus sp. | reverse complement strand
CTTCGGCTTCGCGTGGGGATTTTTGAAAGAGACGGCACGGCAGTTGCGTATCATACGCACATGAAAACTGGCGTAACCTTTCCGAATCTCACGTTCCTGAAACCCGATGGCACGGCGGTTGTGCTCTCGGAACTCCTGTCGGCGGATCGCACGCTGATCCTCATGATGCGGCATCTGGCCTGAATGCCGTGCGTTGCCCACCTCGGCGAGGTGGCCCGTAACTATCCCGCATTCCAGGCGGCGGGGATCGCCGTCTTCGGCATCGTGCAGGCACCACCGGCGGTGCTTCAACTGTTCCTGAAAAGCGATCCGCAACCGTTCCCCATCGTCGCCGATCCGGAACGGGCCTCTTACAAGGCGTTCGGCCTCGGCCGCGTCAGTGTCTGGCACTTCTTGCGGCCACGCATTCTGTTCAACTTCATCAAGTTGCTGTTTCGCGGCGAGCGGATTCGCAAGCTCACGCACACCGAGGATGTCTTCCAACTCGGCGGCGACTTCGCACTCGATCGCAACGCCACGCTCGTATACGCATATCCAAGCAAAAACGCCACAGATCGCCCGCGAATTGCGGATCTGATCGAGAAACTGTCGGCCAAAGTTTAGATCGAATTATCCGTCACACGTTGTCCGGAACCGCGGTTACTTTGGTCGTCGGTTTTCGAGAAGTAGCCGTAACAGGCGAGAAAGAAGCCCGCCCCGCCGACGAGGATGCCGCCAGACGGATTCGTCATCCCGAAGCTCTTGTAGTCGCTCATCAGCAGCCCACCGAGAAACATCACGACGATGCCCGCAATGGTCGTTCCGTTCATGATCGCCCCTTAAAGTGAAATTAGTGCAGTTGATGTGAAGTTAGAACAGGAACGGCGTACATGTCGCAAAAGTTTCGTGAAATGAAAATCCGCCGTCGTCGTTAATGTTTATAAGCTCGCGGATTGTTGCTCGGCGCGAGCGGGGCGCTCGGTTAGACTATCGTAAACATGTCTGAGACGCGGACCGTGAGGTAACGCCATGATTCGTCGCGATTCGTTCCTTTTGCTGTTGTTCGCATCCGTCGTTCCCGTTGCGAACGCCGACGATGCGGTTGCGGTCGAACGCCGCGTTCAGCAGATGGTGGTGGCTATCGATCGCCGGATCGAGAGCGATTGGCTGGCACATAACATCAAACCGGCAGCGGTGGCCGACGATTCGGAATACGCGCGCCGCCTCTATCTGGACATCATCGGTCGCATCCCGAAAGTTGGCGAACTCACGGAATTTGCGGACGACAAATCGGCGGACAAGCGGGCGAAGTTAGTCGAGAAGTTACTGAACATGCCCGCGCACGCCCGGCACTTTGCCGCCGGTACCCGCAATGAATGGCTGCCGCAAACGCAGACCGATATCCGCTTCCTCTCCCTCGGCACGGGCATGGAGATATGGCTCCGCGAACGCTATCGGCAAAACACGCCGTCCAGCGAAGTCGTACGCAGACTGTTATCGGTGAAGCTCGGCGATGGCGCGGCAGTGCGGTTTCGCAACGGGCAAATGGCCGACGGCGATACGGAATCGCAGCAATTGTTGAACTATTACACCGCTAACGAGGTGCGGCCGGATCAACTCGCGGCATCGGTGAGCCGCGTCTTTCTCGGTGTCAAACTCGAATGTGCGCAATGCCACGATCACCCATTCGCCCCGCACACGAAGGAACAGTTCTGGCAACTCGCCGCATTCTTCGGCGAGTTCTCCCCATTACCAGCAGTGGCCCCGAGTTTCGTCGGCCCGCTGCCGCCGCAGTTCGAGAAAAACCAGATCACGATCCCGAACACCGAAAACACCATCATCGCGACGTACTTCGATGGCACATTTCCCGAATGGAATGCGAAGCGGCTGCCCCGCCAGGAACTCGCGGTCTGGCTGACGTCGCCCGAGAACCCGTACTTTGCACGCAATTTAGCCAATCGCATGTGGGCACGTTTCTTCGGTATCGGCTTGATCGACCCGATCGACGAACCCGGCGACAACAACCCGCCGAGCCACCCCGAACTTCTGGACGAACTCGCAAAAGGCTTCGCCGAAAGCGGTTTCGACAACCGCGTGCTGATTCGTGCGATCGTCCGCAGCAAGCCGTACCAGCTAACGAGCAAGCTGACGCACCCGACGCAGAACGACCCGCGACGCTTCGCCCGCATGGCAATGAAGGGGCTGAGCGGCGCACAAATCTACGATAGTTTCGTTATCGCAACGGGTAAGGCGAGCGACGGGAGTCCGGATCCGGTGTACTTCGATGGTCAAACGCAATCGCCTCGTGGCCGCTTCGTGAAGGAGTTCCCAACGGGCGGAAAGGCGACCGAATCGCAGACGTCCATTTTGCAAGCCTTGATGATGATGAACGGAACCGACATGGCACAACAAACGACGATCAAGACCGGCCAGACACTCACTGCAATCGTCGATGCGCCGTTCCTGACAACGGAAACGCGAATCGACACGATGTATCGTGCAATCGTGTGCCGAACCCCAACCGCAGAAGAACGCGAAAAATTCGCCAGCTACGTTGATCGCGGCGGCCCATCCGGCGACAAAACCAAAGCCCTCGCCGACGTGATGTGGGTGTTGCTGAACAGCACGGAATTTTTGTTCAACCATTAAGAGTGTCTGGGTTTGGTACCCGATGCGATAGTTTTGAAGTTGCGGGATTCTCATGTAGGGGCACCCCTTGTGGGTGCCGGTTCTTACTGGCAGGAGTAATCCAAGGCACCCACAAGGTGCCCCTACGAAATCTCTCCGAGGGTTTGGAATTGTTTCTGCGATGGTGTGGATTGTTGTGGGTTCCCCTCGCTGGCGCGTCGGGCTAACA
>JANXNT010000855.1 GCA_025353985.1 Limnoglobus sp. | reverse complement strand
CCCGCGATAGCCGCATGAAGGAACGTAAGAAATACGGCCTCCGTGGTGCCCGTCGTGGTACGCAGTTCTCCAAGCGATAATCGAACGCCAACGTTCAACGAAACCCACGGGCAAACCCCGTGGGTTTTGTCGTATCTGTTTGCATTTTCCTTTCTCATAATCGACGTAAGTCCGAATTCTGGAGGCGCAAAAACCGTGTTTTTGGGTGTTTTTTCGTCTCAAAACGCCACTTTTTGATCGGCTTTCGCTGATTTGTTTCGGGATTTTTTGCCGTAAATCACACTCATGACGAGGGTTACGACGAAGGTAAGTCGATTGACGCTCGCCGCAAGTACCGACCTTTTTGGGTCACCATGCGACCTAAAATCGACCGTGCGCGCCTTTTCTATGTCATTTGCGCGCACTTCTGTGTCATTTCGGCGCACTTTTGGGTACGTCCGTGCACACCGCACAATTCTGACTTACGTCAAATCATCTAAAACTTATTGACTTTGCGGAATTGTGTCGGCGACACGTTTTTGGAAAAGAGTTTCTACCAATTGAATGATCGGATTTGGCTGGCTCGCCGATGATGAACATTTGGCTTTTTGGTACCGCATACCGTCTCTTCAAAATCGATGTTGTCTGCGACTCAGGACGAATCAGGGGAGTGACCTCCCCTGCTCGCCTTTGCTTCGCACATTACGGCTTGTTCGCCAGTTGTTTGGCCTTCTTCACCAGTTGCAGGAACTCCGCACGGTAGGCTCCGGGGTCGTGCGTCATCGAACCGGCGGCGAGTTCTTCAACCAGGGCGTAGGTGGCGGTCCCTTTGTATGGCGACTCTTTCAGTAACATCGCGAACGCGGCCACCGACGAGGCGAACTGGAAGTCTTCCGTGGCTTTGTCGTAGGACTTGGCGACATCGCCAACCGGAATCTCTCGCAACGTGCTGACGTTCGAGTCGGGCTGCTTGTGGCGAAGTTTCAGCACGAATGCCTCGGTTGCCAACTTGTCGTCGACGTTGGCCTTGGGCTTCTCCGGCGTCGCGGGCTGATACCGCAAGCCATCGACTTTCGGTTCCGCAACGACACCCGCTGGCACGAGTTCGTAGAGTGCCGTCACGACGTGCCCGGCCCCCATTTCGCCCGCATCCTTTTTATCGTTGTGGAAATCTTGCGTGGCCAACTTGCGCTTCTCGTAGCCGAGTAACCGGTACGCGGCGACTTTTGCGGGGTTGAACTCGATCTGAATTTTGACGTCTTTCGCCACCGTGACGAGCGTGCCGGAGAGTTGCTCGACGAGTGCTTTCTTCGCTTCGGAAATCGTGTCGATGTAGGCGTAGTTGCCGTTACCTTTGCCCGCGAGTTGGACCATCATTTCGTCGCGCAGGTTACCCATGCCGAAGCCGAACACGCTTAGGAACACGCCCGTTTTGCGTTTCTCTTCGATGAGTTTGATGAGCTCTTCGGTGCTGGTTGTGCCGACGTTCCAGTCGCCGTCAGTACAGAGGATCACGCGGTTCGTGCCCTTGGGAATGAAGTTCCGGACGGCCACGTCGTAGGCTTGCTGAATCCCCGCGCCGCCGTTCGTCGAACCGCCCGCACCCAG
>JANXNT010000790.1 GCA_025353985.1 Limnoglobus sp. | reverse complement strand
CGATGCGCGGGGCGGCTACAAGATCGTGCAAGTTTCGTTCCTCGAACTGGCCGAACCCTCGATCCCCGAAGGTGGCGCACTCTGCGTGAAAGCCGGTGCCACCGAAGTGATTATGCTGCCATACTTTCTCTCGCCGGGAGTTCACATGGTCCGCGATATGAAGGAACTCCACGCTAAACTCGTCGAGCAGTTCCCCGCCGTGCCGTTCTACCTCGCCGCCCCCCTCGGCCCGCACCCATACCTCCTCGATATCATCGAGCAACGCGCGAATGAGGCAGTCGGAGTCGGTTCGAATGCGTGAGATTCGTTTGCTCTCGCTCTAACGCTTCGGGCTAACAATTCCGGCTAACGGGAATGGATTTTCTGACCGGTAATCTCTCATTTCCGACCGAGAGAAGTATAGCCGGCGCGTTGGCGATTTTCAGCAAAGCATCGCTCACTGGGAGGTCATCGGTGGGAACGATTCAACTCGGTAGAAACAGCGACTCCATTGATGCGGCATTCGGGATACGGACAACGAGCGCCATCAGGTCGTCGTAGCCGAGCGCGCCGATGTGGTCCAGATAAAGCTTGGGCACCGCACGAAACTTGCTTTCCAGCAACGCGATTGTCACGTCTCGCATCGTTTGTTCGCGGCCGATGTCGATTCCTCGCTCGATTCCTCGCTCGATTCCTTGCTCGATGCCGTTGTCGTAGGGTGTCTTGTTCATTGCGTGAATCCTCGAATAGGGTTCGGCCTGGGTGATTTCCTTGTATAACTCTCGGTTCGCTTCATCGAGCGGCAGGTATGCCTGCAAACAGTCGCTGAGCAAGAACCGCTGGTGCTCGTTCACCGGCGCGTCGGCGAGGCGAAGCAATGCATCCGCAGCGAGCAACGGCCACTGATCGCGTTCGGCTTTCATGAGCGCGGAGAGTGCCACGCCGAGCCAACTCTCACCTCGTGCATATTCTAACGCATCGAGCGACTTCAAGCCAACGTACAAATAGCGAAATCGCATCACTTCCATCGTGCCGAAATACTCGACGACCGTATCTTCGCCGATGCCTTCCATGCCAACGCTCAGGTACAACGCGATCGGCAAGACGGGCAATCGGTGCTTGTCGCGCAGGTGGTGGTAATACCGCGGCAGTCGCGGCTTGAGGCGCGTCGTGCGGTCCTCGGCTTCGATTTCGACGTGAACCATCGCGAGCCATTCGTCGGCTGTGTCCGATGTGCGCGAGGTCAGATTCACGACGGTGCGGATCTTCGCCACGAGGTCGAGAATGTGGCGTTCGCCTTCGGGAGGGTCGGGCAATACTTCCTTATCGAGCCACTCGGTCGAGGCGAAATCGAACTCTTCTGCCCACTTCGGCAAGAACAACTCCATGAACTGTGGAAAGAATTCGCGAATCAACACCTTGAATCGCTGGTCGTGGTCCATGGGTGACTCGTGATGTGTGGGGAAGGCGTTTTTCGAATTGTCACCGATCAAAGCGGGCTTGTCAATCGGCGGCTCGGTTATGATATAGTAGTGTCAATTACTTATGGGTACACAATCATGAACCGTAGACATTGCATCGGATTGGTGGTCGCATGCGGTGCGGGTGTGGCGACGTTCGTTGCGTTTGGCATGCCAGCATCTCGCCCCGTGTCCGCCGATGTGCCTACGCTTGGCGATGGCGATTTTGCGGCGTTGCTGAAAGCGGTCCGCCCAGTCGCGGGCGAAGACTTGTTCGCGACCATTCCGTGGGAGACGTCGTTGTGGGAGGCCCGCGAGAAAGCGGCGAAGGAAGGCAAGCCGATCTTGCTCTGGGAGATGGATGGCCACCCGCTCGGCTGTGGGTGAAACAACGTCGTGGCGGGCCGTGCGTTCGCCTTTGCAGATCCGGAAATTATACGCCTCACCCATACCGCATACGTGCCAGTGTCGGCCGACGACTGGTACCAGCGCCGTCGCGAAGATGCCGAAGGCGATTTCTTCCGCAAAGTCGCAAGCCAAGGCCCGCGGAAAGGCAAAGGTGGCGAAACGATGCAAGGCATTTACGTTCTGACCGCAGACGGCGAACTCCTCGCGTATACGAACGCCGGGCAGGATGTGAAAGCGATTCGCGAACAACTCCGTCAAGGTTTGCAGAAGTGGAACGCGCTGCCCCCAAAGCGCCGCGAAGCGGGTGCGGTGAAGGTCGAAGCGCACGGAAAGCTCGACG
>JANXNT010000784.1 GCA_025353985.1 Limnoglobus sp. | reverse complement strand
CGGCTCGATTCGGGCTTGATGTACACGACCATGCCATCTTGCGGCGAGTAAACTTTGCACTCGCCGATCTGGTCTTCGATCTCGTTGAGTCGCTCTTGTTCGCGCGTAAAAATCGACAGCTTCGTCTTGCGTTCGGACTCGGCCTGGATCTCTTTCGAACGGGCCTGTCGCGTCGCTTTGTCGGACCCGATCCGCGAGACTTCGAGTTTCGAACGCAGGTCGGTAAACTCCTTCTCGCGGATGAAGGTTTCGAGGATGTACTTTTCCTTTTGGAGCTTACCGAGCGTGTCGTTGGCTCCGCTAAGTTTCGTTTGTTCGACCTTCGATTGGCTGGGCGTGAGGTAGCCGAGTTTCACCGAGCGTTCGGCCCAGGCGGATCGTTCGCGGTAGGCTTCGAGGTCGGACTCGGCTTGTTTTAAGCGCCCGGAGACATCGTCGAATCGCTGGCGATATTCACCGCGTTCGGCGAGCGTGGCGGCCGCGCCGAAAATCGCACCGTACGGGTTGAGCGCTTCTTCCATGCGGTAGCCGGTGAACTTATCGAGGTCCAGTTCGGCGACTTTGAGTGCGGCCACCGCGAGCGCGATGTCGGACTCGCTTTGCTTGTTCGTGATCGTCAAATCCTCATCGGCTTTCACCCATTCCGCGTGGGCTTTCTCGACGACGATCGATTGTTGTTTGAAATTTTCCTGAAGTGCCGAGTCGTCGAGTTCGAGGAGTAGTTGCCCCTTCGAGACCATGGTGCCGTCGTCGATCACCCACTTGATCGTGCTAGAAAATGTGCCCTTCGAACCGGCTTTGACTTTGCAAACGACATCGCGGTTTTCGGCCGATTCGAGCGTGCCCTTTTCGACGACGGCGATCGGCAGAAGCTCGGCTTTCACCTTGTGCAGCAGGATTTCCGAACGCTTCGTCGATTGGAACCCCGGTGCGAAGTACGACCAGGCGAGGAAGCCGAGGCCCGCGAAGATCGCCAAGCCGATGGTGCGCCGCAACCAACGTCGGCGGCGCACGGGCGGGGCGTTGGTACGCGGTTTCGCGTCACGGGGCGATGGGGAGAGTTCGGGGGGCGAGGTCGATTCGGCTGGTGTCATCGGTCCATATCCCTCGGGCATCGAGTGGGAGGAGTTCGAGATCGAGGTACAAATTCATCCGCGCGTTTAAGTAGTTAATCCAGAGCGTGTACAACGCATTTTCGGCCTGAAGTAACTGGCTCTGGGCTTGGAGTAGTTGCTCGGTGAGTGCGGCGGGGTTACCGGCGGTGTCGCGGGCCTGGGGGTCGGGTGGGGCCAGCAAAGTCGATCGCGCGTTGTCCACTTGAGCATATGCGAGTTCGACGGTCTTCTGCTGTACTTTATACGTCTCCGCGAGTGACCGCAACTGACGAAGTCCAGATCGGCAATCGTTGAGGATGTTATCCTCGAACGCCATCAGCGTGCGGCGCTGCCGTTGGAACGAAATCAGCGCGGCGCGATAGTTGTTCCGCTCGACCCGACGCACGAAAGGCGGTTCGCCGCGGATCGTTAATGCATGTCGGGACCGACTACCGGCGAACGCGAATGCCTCGTTGTCCGTCGTCGGCGTGGCCGTGTTCAAGTCGTACTGCACGTTCAACACACCCTGCAACGCATTCGCTCGCACCGCTAACTGCCGGTACGAATCGACCACTTGCGCCCGTGCGTTCATGAGGTCAAGCCGGTTCGTCAGTGCCGTCTGCGCGACCCGCGACGAGGCATCGTCGAGCGGAACTTGCAACAGGTCCGCACCTTCGACGGTCAGTTCCGGGAGCAACGGCCATTCGCCGCGAATCTCGTCCAATCGCTGATTCCGCGCCTTCAACGCTACGAGCATACCGGCATCGAACGCCTCTCGATACAGGCTCGCACGTTCGCCCGCTTGCTTGTCGGGAATCAATCGCAACCACGGGCGGGCTTCGTACGTTCGCAGGCTCTGTTCGTGTTTCGCAAACGCAATCGCATCTTCGACGGCCGCAATATCGCGATCTTCGCTCGCCGGTTCCGGCTTGCCCGCCGCGAGCCGATCCGCCTGCACATCGAGCAACTTCAGCCGTTGGGCTTGCAGCGCGACGATCTGCTTCGCGAGTTCGTCGGGCGATAGTTTGCTCAACTCGGCCATTCGCTTGGTGTAATCTTGCGCGAACGGCTTGCCGCGAACCAGTGAGGAATCGGTGAGAAGTTGTTTCCAGCGTTCGCGGTACGCCGGGATCGCCTCTTTCGAATCGTACTTGCCCGCCGCGGTTTGCAAGTCTCGCAGTTGATCGTACACCGCTTCGTAGCGCACGAGTTGCTTGCGCATCGGGCGGAGCGGGCCGTCGTCCAGCTCGAGCGGCAGGTTCGTCGGCACGCCGAGTTGCAGCTTGAAAACATCGAGCAAGTCAAGGTACTGGCGGTTGCCTTCGAGCAATCGCGACTGGCTTTGCAGGAACTGTAGTTCGACGCGAACGACTTGCAAGTCGGAGACGATGCCGCCCTCTTTGAGGTTGCGGTACAGTTTCAAAATCTGTTCGAGTGCGGCGAGGTTCTTGCGTTCGTTGGCGAGCGTACCGTTCCGCAACACGGTCGGTAAATACCCCGCCGTCGGTGCGGTCAGGTTGCTGCCAATGGCACGGCCGAGGTTCGCGGCGAGGCCCTGCAAACCGTAAGGGTTGTTCGTGTAATCGCCGTTACCCGCGATCACCACGTAGAAGACTTTGCGGAATCGCGCATACGAGCGAATCGCGTATAGCAGCGTGCGTTCGGCCTGCGTCAGCGCTTCGAGCGTGACCGCGAACCCGCCGCCGCGCAACAGCGGTTGCAGCGCCGTCAGCGACAAGTTCGAGATCGCAATATCGGGCCGCGGGCTGGTGAGATCGAGGACGATCTGGTTCGCGAAACGGAACAGTATCGTCGCCCCCGTGGGGAACAATTTCGAGATGGTGGCATCGGTGCCGATCCGCCAGCGATTGCCCGGCCCATCGACGCGCTCCCGCCCCGTCACTTCGCGAATCACGTTCTCGGACGCCATCGCTTGGGCCGCAAAACTGAAACGCTCGGTGGTGACGGGCAGCGCAGCGAGGTACAAATCTTCGCGACGATCCTGGAATTCGCGACTGTTGAACAGCGCGAGTTCGACGGTCTGATCGAGCCGCAACCGGAACGGCTTTTCGGCCGATTCAAACGCCTTCTGGAAACTCGATGCCGCCCCGCCATACGCCGCCGCCGCGACTTCGGGCTTCGTCGGTTCGGTCGCGCCCGCTTGGCGAATCTCTCCTGCGCCGTTGCCGAGATCTTCGCCGCGATTCGCGGTGTCCCAACCTGCGATGACGTTCAGATACTCCTTGCCTTCGTGCAACCCTATGCCGTACTTTTTCTTCGGCTTCTGCGGGTTCGGCGACAGGATCGACGCCGCGTAATCGTCCGGCGGGAACGGCGGATTATCCGGACCACCGCAACCCGCCGGGTCGCTGAACCGCGCCCGGCTATCGGGGTACACGTGCCAGTTGTCGATCTTCCAATCGGGGAAGACGTTCTTCTGCGTGAGGATGCCCGCGACGTCTTTGTCGGCGCGTTCGCGGAAGTGATGCCGCGAGCAACCTGAGCCGATCCCGCAAGCGACGGCCACGGCAAAGAGGCGTCGAAGTACGCGAGGTTGAGGCCGTATAACCATGGCGAACCCGATAAACGAGGGAGCAGGCAGACAATCCGCCATAATCGTTATCGTCCGAATACTTTGCCTATCTTGAACCCGAACGCGAAAGATTTCCACCGTGCGTTGGCGGCAGAGTTTTGTTTTCCCGACGCGCCAGTTTTGAAATTGCGCGATCTTGCAGTCCGAAAGCGGCTGTCTTGTAATGCGAGGATTACATGCAAAAACATGCGATTGGCGAGCGGCACGCGGTGCGTGCCGTGGTCGCCGCACAGCGCTCCCACGGCACGCTTACGCTGTGCCG
>JANXNT010000746.1 GCA_025353985.1 Limnoglobus sp. | reverse complement strand
ATCGGTGATACTGAACTTCGCCGGGTCCGACTGGATGGCCGCATGAATCAGGCAATGATGGATCAACGCCAACCGAAGCGCGATGCGTACGATCTTCGGCAGCGCGACCGCCATCGGCCCCCCGTCCAGTGCTTCGGCACGGTCCGCGTTCTCGTTCATGAATGCGATGAACCGATTCCGCGCTTCGGTTTCCAAGTCGACTTTGGCCGGTCCGGATTGCGGATTGAACGGGATGCATCGCAGGAATCGCACCGCGTCGCGGAACGCCAGGTCGGCGGCTTCGTCGCCTTCGTTTTCCGTCCATCGTGGACTGTGCTTCGGCGGCATCGCGAAGATCAACCGGGCAGCCAACCCCGACGCGATGTACGCTTCATCGGCCAGCACGTTGCGAAGAATGCCACCTTGAATGCCACCGGATACCGAAACGGCGGCACGCTTCGCAAACACTTCCCGTGGGGTTCCCGTTCGCCGTTGGTAGTTGACGCTCTTGGCTTCGAACATCGACAACCATTTCGACGAATCGGGCGGCGATCCTTTGCCCTTGTAACGCACGAACGATCCGAACCAGTTGGCGAGTTCGTCCTGAAACAGAACGATTCCACGCGGCGAAGATTGCAGATTCTCTACGAGTCGCTCGATAGTGATGTCATCGACCGTGAAGTAGGATCGCACCGGTTTGGGCAATTCCTTCGCACCGCTTTCATCGGTCGATTCCGCGTTTTGATGTGCCAGCATTTCCCGATCGAATTTGTCCTTCAACTCCTCTTCGATGTCGTGTGCCATTTCGATGTACGGCGATGCGGCGGGCGTTTTGGCCGTGCCGGAATCGCCGATAACGACGCCCCAAACGATTGGCACTTCGACGAATCCCCGCTTCGGTCGAACCGCGATAGCGGCCCCTATCGATGCCCCGGCCAACGCCAACGCAGGCAGTGCTGCAAACACCGGATCGCAACCGACGGCGGCCGCCGTACCGAGAACCGATTCGCGCAACAACGGCGGTAACGAGTCCACCGGGAACGGTCGATATTCGGTCAGGGTTCGCCGTGGCCGTGGCTTCGGCGGCACGGGATTCTGTACCCGCTTCCGTTCGCGGGCTTCGGTCAGTGCGCTCATACGGCACCGCCTTTCAGCCTGACGACTTCGTCGGCCAGTTCCGCGATGTCCGCACTGTTTTTAGCGATGTCCGCACGCATCTTGTTCCAATCGATTCCCAACGCCAATTCCATGAGCGGGCGAATCACTTGCGGGGTTCGTCGCAATGCCATCAAGAACCCCGTGTTGTGAGCATCGGCGAGTTCGTCGTAGTGTTCTTCGAGTTTGCCTTTGGCCTTACACCGTGCGAAGATGGCCTTCGCTTCCGCTTCAGCATTGCCGTACACTTGGGCATCGTGCGCGTCGCGTTCGGCTTGCTGAACATTGAGTTGCAGGTTCAACAATTGCCGTCGTGAGTGCGAAGTCTGCGCATCGGCCGCGGCCCGTAGTTCGTTGATGGACGGTTGCGAAAATGGCGCAGCACTCAGTTCCGTCGTTTCGTCTATAATCATGTTCGTTGAGTCCTTTCGTGATGATTCGGGATCGCTCGGTTCTTGCGACGGGTCGGGATAGCTTGGCGGCGTTCCCCGACCCGTCGCGTTTTTAT
>JANXNT010000702.1 GCA_025353985.1 Limnoglobus sp. | reverse complement strand
GCCGAACTGCGCACGATGTTAGACGCATGGTGGAAGCCGTGATCTCCGGTTTAACATGTAGACCTCTCGCTCCGCGAGAGGTCAGCAAAAGCCTATCGCAATTGAATGTGTCTGCAATCAGTGCAGCTCATTTTCGCTTTCCTCTCGCGGAGCGAGAGGGCTACTGAAGCCGCACCCGTACCGAACCCGATTCGGTATGCGGTGTCCCTTGCGGAATCGATACCGAGTAAGGGGGCTGTCATGGGTGCGACACGCGATGATTTTGTGAAGTATCCGCGTACGCCGCACCTGTTCGGGTCGCGCGGCACCGACGATGACAAGCATCTGTCCGCGAAGGATTCGATGCGGTTCCTCGACGACGATTCGCTCATCGTCGAAGAAAAACTCGACGGGACGAACACCGGCATCCACTTTCATTCGCAAGGGCGGATGATCTTGCAATGTCGTGGCCACGAGATCAAATCGGGGATGCACCCGCAGTACGATTTGTTCAAACAATGGACGATGGGCAAGCGACCCGTACTCGAAGCGATGCTGGCGGACCGGTTCATCTTGTTCGGCGAATGGCTGTACGCGAAGCACTCGGTACATTATCGCGCACTGCCGCATTACTTCTTCGAGTTCGACATTTACGATAAATCGCTGGGCCGTTTCCTCGATCTGGACACGCGCCTGCAAATGCTCGATGGCACCGATATCGGCACCGTTCCCGTGTTGCACCGCGGGCGCACGAACGAGAAAGACCTCTTCAGTCTGATCGGTCGCTCCGCATTCGACAGCGCGTTCGATAACCCGTTTACAGGACAAATCGACGACCGCATGGAAGGGGTTTACGTCCGCACCGAAGCCGATGGCTACGTAACGGGTCGGGCCAAACTCGTACGCCCCGAGTTCGTCGAGAAGATCAAACAAAGCGAGCATTGGCAACATCAGGCGATGGTTCCGAACACGTTGCGAAGTGGCGTAGAGATCTGGTCATGAAGACTTGGCAGGACATTGAGAATGCGACGCTTGCGGAGGTGCTGGCCTGGGCAGAGACGCAACCGTGGGCGTGCGCGATGATGGCGTGCCAACAAGATGCGGGCTGGCACGCCGAGGGCGATGTTTGGACGCACACCGTGATGGTCATCCGCGAACTGGAACGGTTACCGGAGTGGCCCGCACTGGATCGCGATTCGCGGCGAAAATTGCTGTTTACTGCGCTGTTTCACGATTCCGGCAAGCCGCTGACGACGATCGTCGACCCGGAAACGGGGCGAACCCGCTCGCCGAAACACTCGGTCGTCGGCATGGAAATTGGGCGTACGGTTATGCGCAACTTCGGTTGCGATCTCGCGTTCCGCGAAGACGTGTGCAATCTCGTTCGCTATCACGGACGCCCGCCGTACTTGCTCGAAAAACTCGACCCCGCAAAGGAAGTCATTGCGACATCGTGGCAGGTTTCGAACCGCTTGCTGTACCTGTTCGCGCTCGCCGACACACGTGGCCGAACGACGACGGATACTGCGCGTGGCGAAGACAATTTGCACCTTTGGAAAATGGTCGCCGAGGAGAACGATTGCTTCGCGCAGCCTTACCCGTTCGCAAACGACCATGCGCGTTTCTTGTTCTTTCGCGACCAACTTTCGAGCTTGCACTACGTGCCGCGCGAAGCGTTCCGTTGCACCGTCACAATGATGTCCGGCTTACCCGGTGCTGGGAAAGACACGTGGCTGTCCGTGCATCGGCCGAACCTGCCCGTGGTTTCGCTGGACGATGTCCGTTCGAGCCTCGATGTCGAGCCGACCGACGATCAAGGCGAGGTGGTGCAAGTCGCGCGCGAATGGTGCCGCGAGCATCTACGGGCGAAACGGGATTTCGCGTTCAATGCCACGAATTCGATGCGGATCACGCGCACACGCTGGATCGATTTGTTCGCCGATTACGATGCACGAATCGAGATCGTCTATCTCGAACCATCGCTGAAAGTGCTTTATCATCAGAACGAGAATCGCGCGAAGGTCGTGCCGCGTCGCACGATCGAACGACTGATCGCGAAACTCGTACCGCCGACACAAACCGAAGCGCACCACGTGATCTATCACCGAGAGGGTTAAGCCCGTAGCCGAAACGCGCATCCGTTTGGAAACGAATTGCCAGCCGCGACAACAAGCCCCCAGAGTGCCGTACGTGCCCACGACGTAAATCCGTGAGCGGAGCAGATAATAAAGACGAAATCGATGAGAAAACTAAGCCCGTTCTGTATTCCACAACCGAAACGCGCTCTAAATGATTCCTGAGAGTCAATCCGTATGCGGGTTCCTCTAGGAGTCGTTGATGTCTGCCGTGATCGAACAATCTGAGTTCCTATCGATTTTGGGGCAAAGCAAGCTCCTCGACGATGCCGTGCTGGAATCGATCCGCACGGCGGGGGACTTTCCGTCGGAAGCGGGGGTGTTCGCAGAGAGCCTTGTGCAGCAAGGGATTCTCACGCGGTTTCAGTCGAAGCAACTCCTCGGCGGGCGTCATCGCGGCCTCGTGCTCGGGCCGTATCGCATTCTGGATCAGATCGGTAAAGGCGGCATGGGCACGGTCTATTTGGCCGAACATGCGACGCTGAAACGGCGCGTCGCCGTGAAGGTGTTGGCCCGCGAACTTGCCGACAACAAAGTCGCGGTCGAGCGATTCCTGCGCGAAGCGCGGGCGGCATCGGCGCTCTGCCACGCCAACGTCGTGCGCGTTCACCATGTCGGCCAAGCGGGCGGTACGCATTACATCGTGATGGAACACGTCGACGGCGCGACGCTCGAGCAAGTCGTCGATCGCAAGGGGCCGTTCGGCCCAATGGATGCCGCAAAAATCGCGGTGCAGGCGGCGTCCGGGTTGCAACATGCGCACGAAAAAGGCTTCGTTCACCGCGATATTAAGCCCGAAAACTTGATGCTCACGAAAGACGGCACGATCAAGATTCTCGACATGGGCCTGACGAAGAAAATCGACAAATCCGAAGATAACCTGACCGGCGTTTTGAACATCAAAACGATTCTCGGCACGATCGATTATCTCTCACCCGAACAAGCGATTCAGAACGATGTCAATGCGAGTTCGGACATTTACAGCCTCGGTGCCACGCTGTTCACGCTGCTTACGGGCCACTCGCCGTACGAAGGCGTACCGGCGCAACAGAAGCTCATGCAGCACCAGTTCGGCGCGGTCCCGAACCTGATGGATTTTCGCTCGGACCTTCCCGAAGAACTCGCGGCCATCATTGCGAAGATGATGGCGAAACTTCCAAAGGATCGCTTCGCCTCGGCGGCCGATGTCATCGATGCCTTCCACCCGTGGACGAGCGGGGATGAAGTATCGAATCATCTCGTCGTGCAAAGTCAACTCTTTCGTGCACCGAGTCCGCGGTCGAGTTCGCTGACGCCGACCGTGCGGGAAATGGCCACGAAAACGGTCACGGAAATGAGTCAGCCACTGACGCACCCCGCGACGGTACCGGTTGAACCCTCAACGTTAATCGAGCCGATCATCCGCACCCGCGTCAAGGGGCCGGAATCCGAACCGGATCGCAAGAGCCGCATCGTCTCGATCGCTATCGTATCCGCCATCATCACCTGCCTGGCCACCTTCGGTATCATCATGTTCATGATGCGAAAATAACCCACACGAATGCGTAGTCAGAAAATCCTACACGATCCGACGTTTGTCGGATTCCACTTCGTATCGTGTCAGTGTCGTGTGAGAGTCTCGATACTTTTTGGATAATCCCCATGCGAACCGTAGACATTCTGCGAAAGAAGCGCGATGGCGGCGAACTGAGCGCGGCCGAGATTGCAGCGTTCGTCGAAGCGGCGGCGCGGGGCACGTGGCCGGAGTATCAGCTTTCTGCGCTGCTCATGGCGATCTGCGTTCGCGGCATGACCCGCCAGGAAACGGCGAACCTCACGCGGTCGATGACCGACTCTGGGAAGCGGCTGGATCTATCCGATATGCCCGGTCCGAAAGTCGATAAGCACAGCACGGGTGGCGTCGGCGATAAGACCTCGCTAATCCTCGCGCCGCTCGTCGCAGCCTGTGGCGTGCTCGTCCCGATGATGTCCGGTCGCGGCCTCGGCCACACCGGTGGCACGCTCGATAAACTCGAATCGATCCCCGGATTTCGCGTCAATTTGAACGAAGCTGAGTTCCGCGACGCACTTCGGAACGTCGGCCTCGGCATGATCGGCCAGACCGCCGATGTCGCCCCCGCCGACAAAGCACTTTACGCCCTGCGCGACGTGACGGGCACCGTCGAAAGCGTGCCATTGATTACCGCGTCGATCCTGAGCAAGAAGCTGTCCGAGGGGATCGATGCGCTCGTTCTCGACGTGAAATGCGGTAGCGGTGCGTTCATGAAAACGCTCGCCGATGCGCGTATTCTTGCCGAATCTCTCGTGCGCGTCGCCACACTCAACGGCCTTCGTTGCGAGGCGATGATCACGTCGATGGAGACGCCGCTCGGGATGGCCATCGGCAACACGCTCGAAGTCATCGAATCGATCGAAACGCTGAAGGGAAACGGCCCCGCCGACCTCGAAGAGTTATCGGTCGCACTCGCCGCCAGGATGGTTCGCCTCGCAGGGTGTGCGCCCACCGATGCCGATGCCGAATCGCTCGTCCGCAAGGCGATTCTGTCGGGCGAAGGCGTCGAGCGGTTCCGCAAAATGGTCGCACAACAAGGAGGCGATCCGCGTATCGTCGACGATTATTCGCTGCTTCCGCAGGCACCATATCGCACGACTGTCAAAGCCACGCGAAGCGGTTGGATCACGCAGATCGATGCGGAAGCGATCGGCATCGCGGCGATGATGCTCGGTGCGGGCCGCACGCGATTCGACGATATCATCGACCCCGCCGTCGGGATTGTTCTGAAAGTGAAACCGGGAGATTCGGTTCGTGTCGGTGATGCGGTGCTGGAAGTCCACCATCGCGGCGTTTCGTTGCCAGTCGATGTACAATCTCGCATCGATTCGGCTTATACTGTCGGGGAAACCTCCGTGGGCGCGGCCCCTTCTATTTTGGAGTATTTAACGTGAACACGGACCCGCTCCTCATCGCGGCTGCCGCCGCTCGAAACAAGGCCCACGCCCCGTTCTCGAACTTCAAAGTCGGTGCTGCCGTCCAGGCGCTCGACGGGATTATTTACACCGGGTGCAACGTCGAAAGCGCCAGCTACGGCCTGACGATCTGCGCGGAGCGCGTGGCGCTCGTGAAAGGCATCTCCGAGGGGCGGACGCGCTTCACCGCCGTTGCCGTGGTCGCCGACACAGAGCGATTGACCCCACCGTGCGGCGCCTGCCGGCAACTCCTCTGGGAGTTCGCCCCCGACGCGATCGTGACCCTCGCGAACCTCGCCGGTTTGACCGCGCATTATGCCATGCGGGATTTG
>JANXNT010000699.1 GCA_025353985.1 Limnoglobus sp. | reverse complement strand
TAGCGGGCGATGGACTTGCTCGACGATGCCCGCCTTCACCAAAACCGCATCGGTAACTACGAACACCCGAGTCGCGCGGTGCCGCTTGGCGATGTCGCCAACTTGGCGCACGGCATCGCGACCGAAGATTAACGATGTTGCAGAATGGAACGACCAAACCATGATCGCCTCCCGAAGGGTGATACGAACGATGAGTTTGGTATACTTTCCGGAGCGGCGACAACCGCGAAAAACCGTCAATCCCAGAGAGTTCCTCGTGACTGCGTCAATTAAAATCGGCATACTCACGATCTCGGATCGCGCGAGCCAGGGCGTTTACGAAGATAGAGGTGGCCCCGCAATCCGCGACTATCTGAAGGAAGTCCTTTCGTGCGAATGGGAAGCCGTCGCGCGAATCATCCCCGACGAACGCCACCTCATCGAGCAACATTTGCGGTTGATGTGCGATGAGGACAAATGCGGTTTCATAGTTACCACCGGCGGCACGGGGCCGTCACTGCGCGATGTAACACCCGAAGCGACCGAAGCGATTTGCGAAAAAATGCTGCCGGGGTTCGGCGAACTGATGCGTGCAGTGTCGTTGAAAATCGTGACCACCGCCATTTTGTCGCGGCAAACGGCTGGCGTTCGCGGGCAATCGCTGATCGTGAATCTGCCGGGTAAACCGAGCGCGATCCGCGACTGCCTTCAGGCCGTCATGCCCGCGGTGCCATACTGCATCGATCTCATCGGCGGACCATTTCTGACTACGCACGAAGCGATTGTGAAAGCATTTCGCCCGAAATCTTAACGCAGAATGTCGTGAATTACGTGGCCGTGGACGTCCGTTAGCCGACGTTCGATGCCGTTGTGGTAGATCGATAATCGCTCGTGATCCAGCCCGAGGATGTGCAAAATCGTCGCGTGCAAATCGTAGATCGCCGTCGGTTTCTCGACGGCGTGGTAGCCGAATTCATCGGTGGCCCCGTACGAAAACGGTGCCTTCACGCCCGCCCCCGCCAGCCACACGGTAAAGCCTTTCGGGTTGTGGTCGCGGCCACTTGCCCCTTTTTGGAACGTCGGCATTCGCCCAAATTCGGTCACGAACACGACGAGCGTATCGGTAAGTAACCCGCGTGCTTTGAGGTCTTTCAAGAGTGCCGCACACGGGCGATCGAGGATCGGCGCGTGAAGGTCGTATTGCGTTTTCAGCGACTTGTGCCCGTCCCAATTCCCGACGCCTTCGCCCATCGCGTACGATCCGTTGAACAGTTGCACGAAGCGCACGCCTTGCTCCAACAGTCGGCGCGCGAGCAAGCAATTCCGAGCGAAACCGGCTTGCACTTTGTTCGGCGAATCGGTGCCATACGCGGTGTGGTCGCGTTTCGTTTCTCGCGAAAGATCGGCCACCTCAGCAGCGCGCAGCTGCATCTTCGCGGCCATCTCGTAGCTCGCGATTCGCGCGGCGAGGTCACTGTCATCGGGGTGTCGTTCGAGGTGCGTTTCGTTCAACATTCGCAAGAAGTCGCGTGTCGCCACATCGCTGGACGCGGTGATTTTCGCGGGGCGTTGCAAGTGTGGTATTGGCTTATCGGCGGTGAATGCCGTCCCTTGAAATACCGCTGGCAGGAAAGCACTATTCCAGTGGTTCGGTCCCACTTGTGGCTTGCCGCGCGGGTCCGGTATCGCGACGAACGATGGTAGTTCTTGCGACTGGCTGCCGAGCGCGTAACTCGCCCAACAACCGATGCCGGGAAAGCCATCGAGCGTGAACCCCGTGCTCATCTGATTTTCGGCGGGGCCGTGCGTGTTGCTCTTCGCGGTCATCGAATGCACGAAGCACATGTCGTCCGCCAACTCCGCGAGGTTCGGCAATAAGTCTGACACCATCTTGCCCGATTTCCCACGCGGTTGAAATTTCCACAACGGCTTCGCGAGGTTGCCTTGCTCGCCCTGAAACGTCACGAGCGTACCGCCCGGCATCG
>JANXNT010000616.1 GCA_025353985.1 Limnoglobus sp. | reverse complement strand
CAATCGGATCGTTGCGCGACGGTATAATTCTGCCAACGAACTCCGGACGCGACGGTTAAACCTGTCACGCGGTCGCGCGTGATATTCGGCGCGACCAGTCATGACAACGTTTCCGGTCGCGCCTGCGCGAATTGCAGAACTCGCGCGGCTTACCGTGACAAATTCCTTGTCAAGGTCGTCGCCATCCGTCACAATCAGAAAATCGCGGAATTTCTGGGCGACGAACCGGCTCATGTCTCGTAGCCGAACTGCGAAGGAGCAGCCAGTCATGTCGATGCTGGGAAAGATTATGTTGGTCGTGAACCTCCTCGCCGCTGCGGGGCTGTTCTACTTCGCCGCGCAGGACTGGGCGAAACGCCAGGAAACCAACGGCACCGTGCTGCGCTATCGACTCACCATCGACGGCATGCCTGTCGATCCGGCGACCACCACGGGCGAAGCGGACCCCGATTCGATCCGTATTTCGGTGACGACACCGGCGGGGCACACAACCGAAACCGTAACGAAGAAGCTGCTCGATGCGCACTTCAAAGATGCCGCAAGTGGCTCGTATGGTGGCAGTGGTGCCGTCGCTTCACAGATCGCCGAAGTGAAGACGGTTCAGGATAAAATCACGACGGAACTCGACACGAAACCGAACGAACAGGCGAAAGTCGCGTTTTTGTGCGGGAGTACCAACGACAAACAGGCATTCGTGCCGGGCCTGCTCATGAAACTGGCTGAGTCGTTCGAGGAACGCGCCGCGATTCGCCGACTCGCATTCGGTACCGCGGCCCAGATGCCCGCAAATCGCGAACTCGCAACCGTGCGGCTCAAGCGGAAATTTGAATCCGTGCTGAAAGCCCCGGATCCGAAGTCGCTCGACGCCGAAGCGACACGGATGAAGGAACTCAAGGAAAAAATTCTCGCCGCCCCAAATGATGACGTTCTGAAAGCCGAACTCGCGAAGATTTCTGCCGAAGGCTCACCCGATTACACTCGTGATGATTCGGATCGCCGTCGTCGCATCGCCAAGTTGCTGATGCTCGTCGATCCCTCGGCTGGCTGGCAGAAACGTGTCGCCACCATCGTCGGCTTGCAACAATATCTGACGGCGATTATCGATCAAACCGGTCGCCTCGAAGAGATGACGCGGCGTGCAGAACGATCGTTCGAAATCGATCAGAATGCGTTCGACGAAGATTACGAGTTGCTGAAACGGCTCGCATTGGCCCGCGACCAACGGGTGATCGAACAAGATCGCGTCAACTCTGGGTACACGGCTCAGTTGACTGCGGACATCGATGTCGAAGCGAAGCGAATGGTGCAACTGAATGCGATTAAGGACGAGATTGCTGCCCTTACGAGCGAGATTAACGCCGACCTGAAACTCCAGGCGGATGTGGAGAAGGCGCTGTTCGATGTGCAGAAGAAAGTCGGCGACACCTTACGCGGGAATTTGGATCTTGAGAAGAATCTCGGCCAGGCCGAAGGCAAGTAGTCACCACACGGCAAGGTTAGGGAGCGACGACCATGACTGGCTTCGGTAAATTGCTGGTATTCGCGAACTTGTTCGTTAGTGTCGCGCTGTTTGCGTGGGCGTTCTCGCTTTACGCGAACCGCATCGATTATCACGATCGCGACATCGGCGAAGGCGAAAGTAAAGTCCACATCGACGGCCAACTGACGCTCCTCGGCAACGAGGTCAAGCGACTGTCGGACGCGATCAAAGGTTCGCAAGGCGTGTACGCACGCTCCGCCGAACTGCTGCGATTCCAAGAGCAAACGCGAGACTATCGCCGAGGTGTGCTGACGACGTGGCTCGACGAGGTGAAGAAGGAAAACGATCCGAACGCGACGTTCCGAATCATCCCACGATTGCCGAGTGGCCTCGCTGACGTGTCGATACCGAATCCGTTGCCGCCGTTCCTGAGCTTAAACAACAAGCCACTCAGCGGCCTAGGGGCGCTCAACCGCCAACTCGATAAGCTCGTCAAAGACGAAACGGAAAGTATCGGCAAGATCAAGATTTCCCGTGACAAAATGCTCGACTTCGAAAACCAGATTCTGATCGAGCGCAAGACTGGTTTGCAACTCGAAGTGACAAAGTTGAAAGTAATTCGAGATAATTTGAAAGACGAAAAAGCGTTCGTGGCCGACGCGCAAATCAACTGGGAAGAACAACTGCGTACGCTCGAACTGCGTAAGAATCAATTGCAAATCCGCATCGACGAAGTGAAGTCGCGTGTGGGTGCAAGTAAGTAACTATTGTGCGTGTGCGACATTACCCGAGGGTGTGACGGCGAACCGTTCCGGTTGCTGTCAGAGGAGACGACGATGACCGCTCTTGGCAAAATTCTCGTGTTCTTCGTGCTGATTCTCAGCGTCGTCTGGAACGCGCTGGTCGTGAATTCGTACGTGACGCGGACGAACTACAAAACCGAACTCGAGAAGGAGCAAAAGCTCCGCGGCGAGGCCGCCAATTCGGCAAACTACGAGCGGAAGCGGGCCGATGAATCGAAGGCCGCTTCCGACGCGGTGATCGCACAAAGCGAATCGGCGATCAAACTGCTGCGCGGCGAGATCGCAACACTGAGCGCCAACGCCGACCAAGCCAACGCCGCCGTTGCTGCTGGGAAATTGAACGTGCAAAATCAGAACGCGGATAATCTTGCGACGTTGAACAACAACGTCAAAACGCAACTCAACCAGATCGAGTTGCTCCGTGAAGGCATCAACCGACTCGACAAGCAGTTGAACGATTCGGTGATCGCCGAACAGAAAGCGAAGAACGATTCGCTTCAAGCGAAGATCAACGAGACGGCAGCGCTCAATCGTGCCGACGACCTCGAAAAGAAGTTATTATCCGCGACCGACTCGTTGAACAACAGTAAGAACGGCCAACTCGGTGGCCTCGGTACCGCCCGCATTCCAACGACCGAACCGGGCTTCCAGGCTCACGTCGTCAGCGTCTCTGGCGACCTCGTCGAAATCTCACTTGGTACCAACGCGAAACTTCAGAAGGGGGCCGTGCTGCAAGTGTGGCGATACACGCCGAAGGCGAAGTTCGTCGGCACGCTGACGATTTCCTCGCTCGACCCGCACAAGGCCACGGGTAAGTTCACCCCTCTCGCCTCGGCTGCCTCGAAGCCATCTGCCGACGATCTGCCGATGAAAGACGACATCGTCGGCGTGTTGAAGTAGTAGGCACATTCCATGTGCCG
>JANXNT010000602.1 GCA_025353985.1 Limnoglobus sp. | reverse complement strand
AGCCGATCGAAGTCGAAGTCACCCGCTACGTATTGGGCAACGTCAACAAAGCGGGCGAAGGTGCGAAAGCGGAGATGGTCAACCTGCTGGAAGACGACGAGAGTTTGCAATCGGCATACCGTCCGGGCTGGTATGGCTACTACTCGTGGCCCGCGTGGTGGAGCCACTTCAACGGCGTCGGCCGCGTGACCTGGACCGCAAAGTTGGCACCGGGCCAGAGTGCCGCGCAATCGTACGAATGGCACTACTACTGGCGATGAAACGCCCCCGAATTCGCGTTTCCACTTGCTGTTGCGGTTGGCGGGTGATAAAAAGCTAGTGCTGTAAATGATTTTTTGCGGTCCCGCGAACTATGGTGACTGTGATGGCCGTCCGTAATGCAACCCGACACGCACGTACCGCAATTGCGGTATTTGTCGTCGTTGCCGTTGTATTCGCAGCCGCCATCGCGGCGGCCGCCGCCGCGTACACCTAAGACTCCGGGAACTGAATTCGAAATTCAACGGCCCCGGAGATTGTCTCCGGGGCCGTTTGCATTGGTGCCCTGCTAACGATGAAAGAGCCTCGCTATGCCACCTGCGCCGTTCTTGCTGTCCGAACGATCCCGCCGGACCGCCGACTCGCCGATCAGTTACTTCGTCCAAAAGGCGATCGAAACGAAAGGCCTGATCTCGCTCGCGGCGGGCCTCGTCGATGAATCGGCGTTCCCGTCGGCGGACATCGCGGCCGTCGTCGTCGAGATGATGGCGAACCCGGTCACGGCGAAGGCGGCATTGCAGTACGGCTCCACACGCGGGTTATTGCCACTTCGCGAAAAGGCACTCGGGTTGCTCTGCAATGCCGACGGCGTGAATCCGGCCGATATCGGGCTGACCGCGAACGATGTCGTGATTACGACCGGCTCGCAGCAAATGCTGTATCTCCTCGGGGAAGTGCTGTTCGAAGTGGGCGACATCGTGATTGCCGAAGCGCCCTCGTACTTCGTGTTCCACGACTGCCTCAAGAGCCACGGCACAAAGGTGCTGAGCGTGCCGATGAACGAAGGTGGCATGGACCTCGACGCACTCGAAGACTTGCTCGAAAGCCTGGAGAAGTCGGGTGAGATCGCGAAACTGAAGATGATCTACACGGTGGATTACTTCCAGAACCCAACGGGGTTAACGCTCGCCGAAAATCGCCGCCCACGCCTCGTGGAACTCGCGAAACGCTACAGCCGCACGCACCGGATTCTGATTCTCGAAGATGCCGCATATCGCGAACTGCGTTACGATGGCGACGATATCACCAGCATCAAGCGGTTCGACACAAACAACGAGTATGTTGTCTACACGAGCACGTTCTCGAAGCCATGTGCGCCGGGGTTGAAGACGGGCTATTCGATTATGCCGCGCGACCTCGTCAACCCGATCTGCAACCTGAAGGGCTGCCACGATTTCGGGTCGTCGAATTTGAATCAGCACATTTTGAACAAACTCCTGGAGAACGGCGCGTACGATCGCCACGTGCTCAAACTGCGCGAAGTGTACCGCACGAAACGCGATGCGATGCTCCGCGCGATCGAAGACCAATTCAGCGACTGGCCCGAAG
>JANXNT010000556.1 GCA_025353985.1 Limnoglobus sp. | reverse complement strand
TTTCGGGCCTGAAGGGTCCGTTCTGAAAGCCCAGGTCGGAGTGAGCGCAGCGAGCGCAGGCCTGGGGAAATTTCGAAAATATCCCCCGTCCTGAAGGGACGGTTCAGGCTGGATCACACTGAACGGTCCCTTCAGGACCGTGACCGTTTGCTTTGCTTTTCCAGGCCTCCGCTCGCTTCGCTCGCTACGACCTGGTCTGATAGAACCGGCCCTTCAGGCCGGAAAACCGGCCCTCTCCAAAACGGAGAGGGTAACAGAAATCGGATGATCGTTTTCGTGGAAATTCGACGAAAAGGCCAACTTCAGATCACTTGGGGATCGATTCGGAAAATCAGGAAATCATCGAGAGTGAGACCCGCTTCACGAGCGGTTTTGAGTAGCTCGATTTTCGATGCGGCCATGCCGAGTCGCTTTGCGCCGTGGTAGGCCACCCACTTGTTGTTCCGGTCGTTGCGTTGCCGTTCGAGCAACTCGGGAAGTTCTTCGAAGAACGTGTCGGCTGCTAACTGTCGGATCGAAACGGGCAGTGGGGCATTTGTACGTACGGCTCGGATATAAAACTGATACCGGAGGCCCGCAATCGGTTTAACGATTTCGTAACGCAGTTCACCATTCTCGGTTTTCAACGATTTGTGCAGGCGTTTGGCTTCCGCTTCCGTCGTCGCGTCGGTGCGTTTCGTTTCGAGCCATTCGACGTGGACGCCCAATTGATGCGACAAATTTCCGAGATAATCGTATGGCACGGAGACTTGCGTCCGTTCTCGCCGCGAATTCGCACGGAAAGATACTCGATGGTCGCGGGTAAAATATCGACGTGAATTAGCTTGCACTCGTCGATTCCCTGAAACGCATTCATGGTGTCGTACTGAATCTGGAATCGCGATTGCCCTTCGCTGGAAAAATGGCAGGGAACAACGAACATGCCTTGGTTCGAAGTCGATTTCTCGACGCCAAACGGCAGTGGCCGGGCTTTGTTATCCAACATGTAATCGACGTATGTGGCGTTCGCAAGGTCGAACACTTCCCAAGGTTCCGCTCGACCGGCGTATTGAACGGGCCAATTGTAGATTTGCGTTGGCAACTTCGAAGCCTGTACAAGCTCGATCGTGTGTCGAAACCGAACGCGGCTTTCATCGCAAACGATCACTTCATCGGCACGCGAGCGCGTATGTCTGTCCGCACTCCTGGTGAATACAGACAATGTTTGAATTTCTCGTTCGCTATCCAAGGCCGTTGCATTCATGGTTCGTTCTCCAAGCACGCGATCATCGACAACATTCACCATATCCCGCGTCGTCGCATCAATCCATCCCCGTTTCGCCGCGCCGCGTAGTCTTCGGAGCGAAGCGCGGGGTTTGAACTGCCGAATTGCAATGCGATTGTCGCGAAGGTTCGTTCCCCGCGCTTCGCTACGCAAAGCCTTCGCGGCGCGGCTAAACGCCGAAACTGGCGCTACCACGCGATCCCGACACTCTTTGCGATCGTCACGACGCGCTCTCGTGCGAGGGTGGCGGCGCGGTCGGGGTTTTCGTGGCAGGTGTAGAGTTCGATCGTTACCCAGCCAGCGTAGCCGACGTCTTTGAGTGCGGTTAATGTGCTCGCGAAATCGATGACGCCTTCACCGGGAATCAGGTGATGGTGGACGCGCGTGGCGGCGATGTCTTCGAGGTGGACGTGGCGAATCAGTGGGCCAAGGCGGCGAACGGTGGCGGCGGGGTCGTCGCTCACGCAGTACGAATGGCCGATGTCGAAGTTCAACCCGAGGTATGGCGACGTGAAATGCTGCGCGAATTCCAGATACTGATCCGCGGTTTCAATCAGCAAGTCTGGTTCGGGTTCGACGAGCAACAGCACGCCTTCTATTTCCGCATGTTCGACGACGGGTTTTAGCATCTCCACGAATAGCTTCAGGCACTCGTTCCACGTACGCCCTTCGAGCGGGCCACCCGGTTCGGTGGTGATGCACGGCGCGCCGAGTTCCTTCGCCATCGTGAGTGCGCGTTTCGTATGATCGATGCGCACTTGGCGGTAATTCGCATCGGGTTCGATCCACGACGGGTGCCAATATTTCTGCCGATGATCGTTGACCGCGTGCATCATGAAGGCGTTGATATTCGCGATCTGCAAGCGGTTCTGCGCGAGTGCGTCGCGGATCGCCTGCTTCTGTTCAGGCAGCAGGTATGCGGGCCATGCGTGTGGCACATCCGCCATGATCTCGACACCCGCATAGCCGATGGCCGCGAGTCGGCGCACCGCCTCGGGGAACGAGAAGTTCAGGTAGGCATTCGTCGAGAAGGCGAGTTTCATTCGGTCATCCGGGAGAGTCGGGTTCTAGATACGTTTGGAACATTGCGAACTGTTTGCCGAAGTCGTGTTCGGCCACCCCAATCGGGGATTTGAAGAAGCAAGCGAGCGCGGGCATCGTGCCCGTTTCGCCGCGGCGTTGTGCGATCAGTGCGAGCCGCGCGAGGTCGATCACGAGCGGCGCGGCGAGGATCGAATCGCAACCTTGCCAGGTAAATTGCAGCGTCATTTTCGTGCCGAGGAACCCCTCGAAATGGATATGGTCCCAGGCGGTTTTCCAGTCGTCGAGCGATTCGACGTACTCGATGCTGACGAGCGATTGCGGCTTGTAACCGAGCAGTTCGCCGAGGAGTGCGTCTTTGCTCTTCACCTTCGACGCTTTATTCGACGGGTCTGAAAGCACTTGGCCATCGCGGTTACCGAGGATGTTGTGGCCGACCCAACTGAGCACGCGCAAATTCCGCCGCGCGAACAGCGGCGCGAGTACAGACTTCAACAGCGTCTCGCCGGTTTTCGCGTCCTGACCGGCATGGGGCACGCCCCGCGCAACCGCGAGTTCTTCGAGTGCCGGCATCGTCGCGCCGCGGCTCGGCGTGAGGTTCACGTAGGGGAAACCGGCATCGAGTGTGGCGTAAGCGTACAGGCTGCTCGTCGGCAACGCGGCGGTGTCGCCACGCGTCAACGCCGCATCGAGTGCGGCGAGAGTTTTGTGGTCCGCCGTGAGTTCGAATAGTGGCTCCGTCGAAGCCACATTCACTACGACGACTTGCTCGAGATCGTACTCCGCCTTGAACGCGCGGATGTCGGATTGAATCCGTTCGATCGCCACCAACGGCGTGCTCGCATCGAGAACGCTACCGCGTTCGGCGAGCGCCGTGATCGCTGCATTCGCGCGATACACCACGCCCGGCCGCACGTTCTTGGACCACTCCGCGAGGCTCGGTTCGCACGCGCTTAATAAGGCATGGTTGAACACATACGATCGCTCGAGCAACTCGGCGGCCGCGCGCGAAAACGATGTCTGGCGAATGTCGTGCCCACCGACCACGAAGCC
>JANXNT010000549.1 GCA_025353985.1 Limnoglobus sp. | reverse complement strand
GGCAGGAACGTCCTCGCCCAGGGGTACGACGAAACGTCTAACCCTGGGCTGTCAGATTTAACCCCGTTGGGGTAAGAACTGGCTATGCGTTACCCCCAACGGGGTTCCATCGTTCAGCCCAGGGTTAGACGTCTTACGTCGTACCCCTGGGCTGAACGGGCTGGCACGATTATGGCGACGGATGACCGAGCGAGCGGGCGATGATTTGCATGTTGTGCCGGATCATGCCGACGTAAGTGTCGCCTGCTGTGCCTTTTTCGCCGAGTGCATCGGAGTACAGCGAGTCGTCGCCGCCGATGAGTTTCACTTTCAGGCCGTACTTTTTATTCACCGAATCGAGCACCGCTTCCAGCCCTTTTGATGGCACCGACGTTTCGCAAAATACCGCTTCAATCCGATTCTTGCCGAGCAACTCCGCAAGTGCGACAACGTCTTTCGTGCTCGTCTCGCTCGCCGTCGAAACCCCTTGAAGCCCATGAACTTCAAAGCCATATCGCGCCCCGAAGTACCCGAAGGCATCATGCGAAGTCACCAGCACTCGTTTCGCTTTGGGGATCGCTTGCGCAATGCGTTCGAGATCTTCGTGCGTTTTGCGTATGCCCGCAAGATAAATGGTTGCACGACTGGCATATTCCGGGGCATGTTCGGGGTCGATGATCGCGAGTTCATCGGCCACATTCTGCACGCAAATTAGCCAAAATATCGGGTCGAACCAGACGTGCGGATCGTGTGCGCCTTCATCCGCATGGCGAAGGTCACTCTCGGGAATCCCTTTCGAGACAGCCAACGTCCGCTGACCGGGCCGTGGCTTCTCCAGAATCTCCGACATCTTGCCTTCGAGGTGCAAACCATGATGAAAGATCGCCTTCGCAACCGCCAATTTTTGCACATCGCCCGAAGTCGGCAAATACCGGTGCGGATCGATCCCCGGCCCCATCAAGCACTCAACGCGAACGCGATCCCCACCAATCGCCCGTACCGCATCCGCAAGGATCGAAGTCGTCGCCACCATCGGAATGCGCACATCCGCATCCGGACTGGCACCAGACTTGCACCCCGCCAACGACAGGGCAAGCAGCCAAAATGCGAGACAAAAACGATTCGTAGTTGAAGCTAACATAATGCATTAGTCTAGACGAAGAAACCGTCGAAGTCAAGCGAACATCAAGACACGAGACGGAATATCCACAACGCGGTTTTGCGATTTTTAGTGCTCACCCACACAATTACCCGAAGTCAATAAGTTCTAGACGATTTGACGTAAGTCGGAATT
>JANXNT010000545.1 GCA_025353985.1 Limnoglobus sp. | reverse complement strand
CGGTTTTGTGGCGGCGGGTGCCGTCGCTTGCGGCGAACCCATTCCGCCACTCGCACGAATTTTCCCCGATGGCGGCCCAGACATCGACGGTCGCGGCGCGGGTGCCAAAACGGGGTCGGCCCCGATGTGGATCGCGCCCTGGCCGTTGCGTGGCGCGGGCATCGGTTTGGGTGCGGCGAGTTCCATCGACGACTCGGATTCCAGCCATTTCTGGAAGCCCGGCAGCACGGCGGACTCCACTGCTTTCTGTGCATTCGTCGGCAAGAACGCACGCAACGCATCGGCGGCTTCGGCCGGCGTGGGATACCGCCCGCTCGGATCTTTTGCCATCATTCGGTTCAAGGCGATCTGCAAGCCGGGTGGCACGCCGGTGGCCAACTGCGAAATCGGCGTCGGCTGCTCGGTGGCGTGTTTCACCATCGTCGCCATCACGTTCTTTTCGGAGAACGGCGGCCGACCGGCCAACAGGTGATACAGCACGCAACCGAGGCTATAGATGTCCGCGCGAATGTCCGCCAAACGTGCGTCGCGGGCTTGTTCGGGTGCGAGATAATCGGGCGTACCGAGCACGGTCCCCTCGGCGGTCAGGTGCATATCTTGCGTGCTGCCGCTTTCATCGTCGAAGAGTTCGCGGCCCAAACCGATGTCCAGAATCTTCACCGTGGCGGAGAGCGTCGAATCGGTCGTTAGTGGTGTCATCATCAGGTTCGCGGGCTTCAAATCGCGGTGAATCATCCGCTTTTCGTGCAAATGCTGCAACCCGCTGAGCGCCTGATGGATAATCCGCGCCGCTTCCGCAGCGGGTAGTTTCACGCGGCGAGCGAGGACGACATCGAGCGTTTCGCCTTCGATTTGTTCCATCACGATGAAATGCACGCCGGAACGATCTTCGTTAGTGGCCGCCGTGTGCGAAAGCTGAAACGCGCGAACGATGTTCGGGTGCTTCAACTGCGTCAGCAACCGGCCTTCGCGCTGAAACCGGCCGAGGAGGTGCGGGTTGCGCGCTTTCGACGCCGCAAGCACCTTCAGTGCGACCGTCTGCCCCGATTGATGCACGGCTTTGTAAACGCCCGCCGTCTGCCCTTTACCGATGCGATCGAGAATGACGTACCCGCCGACGAAGAAGCCTTCGGCGTGGCCACGCTGCACCATCGCGGCTTGGTATTCGGTTAAATAACGGCGAATGACGAGGTAGCGACGGAACGAATCGACGTCGGTATCGGCGGCCCGCGTTTCGTTCCGCCACGTATCCAATATGGTTGTCACTTCGCTGTTCGGCATCAGCCGACTCCGCGACAACACACCACAGTAATCGGCTACATTCGCTATCGGTGTCGCCATCGGAAGGCTCCGAACAAACATTACGGCTTCGGAACTCCGGCTTCTCGTGCGGCGCGAACCCGGTCCGCAGTATCGGCCCGGTTGCGATAGAGTTCCTCGAATGCCTTTAACATAGTGTCTGCTTCCTCATTCTGCCCGCTCGCCCGCAACTTTCGCACATCCTCTACGATCGTTGCATGCGAAGGCGTCGGTGGCAGGTTCGTCGCGGGCAGCAAATCGAGTTGGGCCGTTGCCTTTTTCGACAATCCCACCCAGTGCGCGGCTTCGGGCGTATTCGCAAACAATCGTGTCACCGCACCCCACGTCCGCCGTGCCGCCACACGCTCGCCTGTTTGGTACTGCCGTAGCCCCAGATAATACAATCGCTCCGGCTCCGAACCGTACTTCGCTTTCCCTACTGGCGTGAATGCGGCGAGCATCTCCTTCGTGTCTTTAATGCGTCGCCTCGCGGCCCGCACTTCGTCCGCGTTCCAGTCC
>JANXNT010001103.1 GCA_025353985.1 Limnoglobus sp. | reverse complement strand
ATTCAAGTCGCGCTGTTCATCGATCCGAGCATCGAGCAGATTGACATGGCGAAACAACTCGGTGCCGACGCCATCGAGATTCAGACGGCGAGCTATTCCGAAGCGACGACACCGAAAGCGATTGCGGACGAACTCGCGAAGCTACGCACGGCCACTGCCCATGCGTGTCAGATCGGGTTGCACGTTCATATGGGCCACGGGCTGAACTATCAGAACGTGAAACCGATCGTGCGCATTCCCGGCGTGGAAGAGTTAAACATTGGCCACAGTATCATCAGCCGGGCCGTGTTGGTCGGCATCGAGACCGCCGTGCGAGATATGAAGGCGGTCATGCAAGAACACTACCCGAATCCGAAAAAGTGATTCGCATCACTCGATTTCCGCGCCGCGAATTACCGTTGGCAGTTCCGCTACGGCTCGCGGTGGCGGCGAGTAACTGAGTGGCGACGCGATCATTCCGAGTCGTTCGTGGTCGATCTTGCCTGTCAGTTCTTCGTAAACGTGCTTGACGTTCTCCTTGATCTCTTTCGCCGGTTTGCCGGTCCACTCCTTGTACCACGGCATCTCTAAACCGGCGGTGATGTCGTCCAGTGGTTGCTTCGCGTCGATGCCCTTTTGCACCTCGGTACGCATTTCCACGAAGTAGCGTTTCTGCTTCGCCAGCAATTCCTTGTCCGTCACTTTGCCGTGGCCTGGTGCGATCAGGTCGATGTCGAGTTTGTCCATCTTTTCGAGGCACTTCACCCAAGATGCCGAGTTGGCGTGGCCCATGAAGTTGAACGCGCCGTTGACGCACGCATCGCCAGTGCAGAGGATCTTGTGTTTCGGCAAATACGCACTCGCGTCGCCGGCGGTGTGGCTGTGGCCGAAGTGTAAGAACTCGACCCGCTGCGTGCCATCGTCGAGGACGTACTTATCGTCGAACGTGATGTCGGCTTGCTTCAGTTCGTTATCGCGAATGTCCTTGCGATCCTTCCCTGCATCGGTCCACTGCTTCGGTCCATTCACTTTCAGAAGCCGAGCCGCGGTGGTATGCGCAACGATCTTCGCGCCGACTTTTGCCCACGCGCAGTTGCCGTAAGCGTGGTCGCCGTGATGGTGCGTGTCGAGCACGTATTTGATCGGCTTGTCGGTCGTCTTCTTGATGTCCGCGATCACGTCTTCCGCTTCCTTCGGGAAGTTCGCATCGACCACGACGACGTAATTTTTGAAGACGATCCAGATATTATTGGAGCCGCCGAACGGGATCTTCGTGTCGGTCGCGCTGATCGACGAATAGCGAAAGAACACGCCCGGTGCGATCTCTTTCACGTCATTGAACTTCATCTCGGGAACGGCGAGTTTCTTCTCGGGTGTTTCCCCGTTTGAAGCAAAAATCACCGCCAGAAACACGCCCGCCACCGCCACGAACAACGCGATACGCTTCCGCATGACACCGCCTCCAAACGAGTTAGTATTCGCGCTAGAGTAACCGCATCGACATTGATGTGCAACCCATTTCAGGCTTGTCATTGAGGTTATCACTGCTACCACTGCTACAGATTATCGCGATGCAGCTTTCTCGGCGGCACGGAACGCACGCATGAGGTTGCCGCCGAGGATCTTCTTAATGTCCGTGGCTTTGTAACCGCGATTGAGCAATTCCTGCGTAATGTTCGGGTAGCACGAGACGTCTTCCAACTGAGTCGGTAGCCGCGATATGCCGTCGTAATCCGAGCCGAGGCCGACGTGATCGATGCCGGCCACCTGCACGATGCGATCGATATGATCGACGAGTGTGTGAATCGTTCCGGCGGGATAGTCGTTGTCTTTCTGCCACTCGCGCATCGCTTCCTGATACTTGACATCGTCGTCGGGGAACTTCTTTTTCAGTTCGCGGCCCACGTCGAACATCTTCCGCATCGCCCGTGCGCCTTCTGGAACGATGAACCCCGAATAGAAATTGACCATCACCACGCCCCCGTTGGGCTTGAGGAGATTCAGCACATCGTCGGGGACGTTTCGCGGGTGGTCGGCGACGGCGCGAGCGGACGAATGCGAGAAGATGACGGGCGCTTTCGCGACCTTCAAAACCGCCTTCATACAGTCCGGGGAAACGTGTGAAAGATCGACGAGCATCCCCATCGCGTTCATTTCCGCGATGATCGTCTCGCCAAATTTCGACAGCCCGCCGCACTTCGCCGTATCGGTGGCGGAGTCCGCCCACGCGAGCGATTCGGAGTGCGTGAGTGTCATGTAACGCACGCCGAGCCGATGGTAGTTTCGCAAAATTTCGAGCGAGCCATCGATCGAGTGGCCGCCCTCGATGCCGATGAGTGACGCGATCTTGCCCGACTTGTGAATGCGTTCGATGTCGGCGGTGCCGAGCGCGAGTTCGAAGTCGTTCGGGTATTGCTTCACCATCCGGTGAATCACATCGATCTGTTCGAGCGTCGTCTTGACGGCGCTGCCAGTCTTGATGGTGTCAACCGGCACCCACGCCGACCAAAATTGTGCCCCGACTCCTCCCTTTCGCAGTCGCGGAATGTCCGTCTGCAACTCCTTTTGTGGCTTCAACAGGTCGATCGTACGAAACGATGCCCCTGCGTCTTTCTTCCTCAATTCCCAGGGCAGATCGTTATGGCCATCGATCACGAGCGACTCGGAATGAATGCGAAGTGCTTCTTCGGTAACGACGACCAACTTCCGGTTCGGGGTCGGTTCCGCAGCCACAATAGGTGAAACGAACGCCATGAATACAAACCACGCAAACGCACGCATACGACCTCCAGAATGAACCAAATATCCGGGCAACTGCCCGTAACGTCGTTGTACAAAAATGCGATTGACGCGGACGGCAACGATGCTATTAGCAGTGGCTCTCGCTTGGCGATGTTTTGGGGGAGTCGGGGCATGGATGCTGGCAATCCGTCGATTTCGTTTCGTAAAGTGCTGAAGTACTTCGTCGCCGGCTACGTGGCATTCGTCGCCGTTTCGATGGCGGTGAATAGCACTGGCGCGAATGAAAAAGCCAAGAGCGAAACCACGGCCGACCTGAAGAAAGCCGAGCGCAAACGGTTGTTGCCACAAGGTGATGGCATGCAAGACGAGCGCAACCCCGTCTATTCTACCGACCCTGCCGATCCGTTTCCGATGCCGCCCGAGTTGGCCAACGTCAAGCTCATGGAGCAAACCGCTGGTCAGGCGATGGCGAAAAGCAGCGGTTGCCTCGTTTGCCACCAGAACGCGCACGACCCGCACTACAAAGACACGATCCAACTCGGGTGTACCGATTGTCATGGCGGCGACGCGACTGCGACGAGCATCGAAAAAGCCCACGTTCGGGCACGATTACCGCAGTTCTGGCCGACGTCGGCAAACCCCGTGCGATCGTACACGTTGCTCAACCACGAGTCGCCCGATTACATTCGCTTCGTGAACCCCGGCGACTTCCGCGTCGCACACATCGGTTGCGGAACGTCCGGTTGTCACCCGAAAGAAGTGCAAACGAACCGCAAGCAGATTATGTCCACCGGTTGCATGTTGTGGGGTGCCGCACTTTACAACAACGGTGCGGTGCCATTTAAAGCGGCGCGGTACGGCGAAGCCTATTCGATGAACGGCGCACCGCTACGAATCGTCAGCAATCCGATGCCCAGCGAAGAAGAAATGGCCAAGAAGGGCGTGGTGCCATTCCTCGATCCGCTACCGCGGTTCGAGATGAGCCAACCGGGTAATATCCTGCGGATTTTCGAACCGGGCGGGCGCTTCAAATCCGAAGTTGGCGTTCCCGAATTGAAGGAAGAACCGGGTCGCCCACGCACCCGCCTCAGCGAACGCGGCATAGGCACGCAAAACCGCACCGACCCCGTTTTCGTCAGCCTCAGCAAGACGCGACTCTTCGACCCGACGCTCAATTTCCTTGGCACGAACGATCACCCCGGCGACTATCGTTCGAGCGGTTGCTCGGCGTGTCACTTGGTGTATGCGAACGACCGTTCGCCGGTGCATTCGGGGCCATACGCGAAGTATGGCAACCGCGGCTTCAGCGCGAGCACCGATCCGACGATTCCCAAGAACGAGCCGGGCCACCCGATCGAGCACCGCTTCACGAACACGATCCCGACGAGCCAGTGTATGGTCTGCCACGTTCACCCCGGGACGACCGTTATGAACAGTTACATCGGCTACCAATGGTGGGATGAAGAATCCGAAGCCCATCGGCTGTACCCCGAGAAACAGAAGAACCCGTCGCCGGAGCAAATGATCCGCTCGATGATGCTCAACCCGAACGAATCGTCCGCGAAGAGCAACCTCACCGATCCCGCCTTTTTGAACGACATTACCGATCTGAATTCGCAAATGACGAAAGCGCAGTTCGGCGACTTCCACAGCCACGGCTGGGTGTTTCGTGCGGTGTATAAGAAAGATCGCAAGGGGATGTTACGCGATCACTTCGGCGAACAGGTCGGGCCGCCGACACCCGAAATGCTGATGGCATCGACGGCGTTCGCAACCAAAATGAAAGACTTCCACAAGAAG
>JANXNT010001102.1 GCA_025353985.1 Limnoglobus sp. | reverse complement strand
CGAGCAGTTGCGGAACGAGGTAATTTCCGTTTTCGAGTTTGCGTGCCATTCGCGTTTGCAGGTGGTGGTCTTTCGTCTGGGCTTGCAGCGGCACTTCGGCGACGATTTTGCCGAGTCGATCAACTTCCAGTAGGCGAGGCTTATCGCCGGCCTCGGTAAGGAGTACGTTGTCGTTCGGCAACGGTTGAACGGTGTTCACTTCGCTCTGAGTACCGCGAAAAATGACGACGACCGAACCTTTGCGGTCCACTTCGACGACGGCACCACCGGGATACTTCTTCCCCTTGCCGACCGCGAGCAACACGTTCCCGCTCGGCAACACCCAGCCATCGCGCGTCGCTTCGGGGAAACTCCAAATTTCCTTGCCGGATTCATCTTGGATGAACGTCTGCCCGCCAGTGGCGAGGAAAGCATGGCGAATGTCCGCACCGCGAATTGTCGGGGACACGATCAGCAAACCGAGCACGAGAGAGAGTACGCGAAACATGATGGCTCCATTTCGTTCAATAGCGTTTCACACTGGAATCGACTAACAGGCTCCAGGTTTCGATGCCGCCGGACATCGACGCGACGTTCGTACGGCCCGCGTGTTGCAGTATCGCGGCCCCGCTGAGGCTGCGCACCCCGTGATGGCAATACACCACGATGAGCGCACCTTCGGGCGGCTCGACATCGTCGAGGCGTTGCGAGAGTTCCCCGAGAGGAATCAGCGTACTACCCGCAATCTGGCAATACTCATGCTCGTTCGGTTGTCGCACATCGAGCATGTAAATCGGATGGCCCGCGTCGATCGCAGCCTTCACGTCGGGTGCCGTTATTTGTGGGATCATGTTCGGTTCGCAATATCCGGGAGGCCCAGTTTCGAGAGGTATTCGCGCTCTTTCTTCCGCATGATTTTCTCGGCTTTCACCGAAGTATCATCGTAGCCGCACAAGTGCAGGCAGCCGTGTACGACGTACAGAAGCAGTTCGAGTTCGAGACTGTGATCGCGGTCGGCCGCGTACTCGGCGGCCGTCTCGTAGCTGATGACGACATCGCCTTCGATCTTCTTCGATCCCTTATCGGAATAGGGGAAGGTTAGCACGTCGGTCGGCTCATCGTGTTCGAGAAACTGCTTGTTGAGCCGATGAATGTGCGGATCGTTCACGAACGCGAGCGTGACCTTCGCGTTGGCGATTCCCTCACCCGTAAGAACGGCGCGGGCCGCATCCTTCAGGATGGGGAAATTGAGCGTTTGCTCGTACGGGTTGGAGATCGAGACGGAGATCATTCGGTAATGATAGAAACCGTACGCACGATGTGCCTGCTGGTTTTCGCGATCTTTCGCAGGATTTGCATTCTTGCCAACGCCGTTGCGGCTCTTATAAACTCTGGAATCCTCTCCCGGATCTCCCTTGAATACGGCCGTACCCCCGGCCGCCGCGATGCCGCGTAGGGATCGGTCCACAACCGTTTGGGGTGCCGCACTCCCGTCTACTCGGAGATTCACACGCAATGGCCACTGCCCGTCAACAGGCGATTCAAACGATCGCCACGACCGTGCATTATCTGAACCGGATCGAATTCAAAGGTCTGGAATTTAAGGACATGTTCGGCTGCAACGTGTTTAACGAAGCCGAGCAGAAGGCCCGTCTGCCAAAGCCGATCTTCAAAGCCCTGCAAAAGACGATCAAACTCGGTGCGCAACTCACCGAACCGGCTATCGCCGACGCCGTTGCCAGCGCCATGAAAGATTGGGCGATCGAACACGGGGCGACGCACTACACGCACTTATTCCAGCCATTGACGGGATTGACCGCCGAGAAGCACGATTCGTTCCTGTCGCCATGCGGCGATGGCACCGCACTCGCCGAGTTCAGCGGAAATGAACTCGTGAAGGGCGAGCCAGACGCCAGTTCGTTCCCGAGCGGCGGCACGCGCTCCACGTTCGAAGCCCGCGGCTACACCGGTTGGGATCCGACCAGCCCCGCCTACATTCGCGAAACGCCGAACGGTGCCACGCTCGTCATTCCGACCGTGTTCGTATCGTGGACCGGCGAAGCTCTCGACAAGAAAACCCCGCTGCTCCGCAGTATGGAAGCCCTGTCGAATCAGGCGATCCGCATCATCCGCCTGTTCGGCCACGACAACGTGAAGCGCGTCTACACGACAGTCGGCCCCGAACAGGAATACTTCCTGATCGACAAGAATTTCCTGTACGCCCGCCCGGATCTCATCAACTGCGGGCGAACGCTGTTCGGTGCGAAACCCCCGAAGGGCCAGGAACTCGAAGATCAATACTTCGGCACAATTCCCGAGCGCGTCATCGCCTGTATGGCCGACTGCGAAACCGAGATGTTCAAACTCGGCATCCCGGTGAAAACCAGGCACAACGAAGTCGCGCCGAGCCAATACGAAATCGCGCCGATTTACGAAGATAGCAACCTCGCGACCGATCACAACCAACTGACGATGGACGTCATGCGGCGAACCGCCGAGAACTACGGCCTCGTCTGTTTGCTCCACGAAAAACCATTCGCAGGCATCAACGGTTCGGGCAAGCACAACAACTGGTCGATGTCCACCGACACCGGCGAGAACCTGCTGAACCCCGGCGATAATCCGCACGATAACGCACAGTTTCTCGTGTTCTGCGTCGCCGTGATTCGGGCCGTGGCCAAGTATCCGGAACTGCTCCGCGTCAGCGTCGCCTCGGCCGGGAACGACCACCGCCTCGGTGCCAACGAAGCCCCGCCGGCGATCATCTCGATCTTCCTCGGCGATCAGCTTCAAGACATCATGGACCAACTCGAACGCAGCGACCTGAAGAGCACGAAACAGGGCGGCTACATGGAAGTCGGCGTCAGCGTGCTGCCGAAGCTGCCCCGCGACGCCGGTGACCGCAACCGCACCTCGCCGTTCGCCTTCACGGGTAACAAGTTCGAGTTCCGCGCCGTCGGCAGTGCGTTCAGCATCGGTGGGCCGAACACCGTGTTGAACACGATCGTGGCCGAGTCGATCGACTTCATCGCGACGAAGCTCGAAGCCGATGTGAAGGGCGGCAAGACGCTCAACAAGGCGATCCAAGATTTGCTCCCTGGGATTCTGAAGGAATCGAAGAAGGTCATCTTCAACGGCAACGGCTACTCCGAAGAATGGCACGCCGAAGCCGCGAAACGCGGGCTGCCGAACTTGAAGACCACCGTGGAAGCGATCCCACAGGTCATCAGCAAGGCCAGCATCGAACTGTTCACGAAGTACAAGGTGCTGACGGAGCGCGAACTTTATAGTCGCTATGAGATTTTCAGCGAGAAGTACGTCAAAGAAATCTCCATCGAAGCGAACATGATGGTTCACATGGCAAAGACGATGATCCTGCCCGCCGCCATGCGTCATCAGAGCGAAGTCGCTGGCTCCGTGAATGCCACGAAAGCCGCCGGTATCGATGTCGGTACGCAACTCGAAGAGTTGAAGACATTGACGACGACGATCAATAAGTTCCAGGCTGCCATCAAGGCACTCGAACATGCCGCCGATCATACCGCGACGGGCGACACTTACAGCCACGCGAAGTACATGAAGGAAAGCGTCGTGACGAAGATGGAAGAGCTTCGCACGCACGGCGACGCCCTCGAAACGATGGTCGCCGACGACCTCTGGCCACTGCCAACCTACCGCGAAATGCTGTTTATCAAGTAAACCGCACCGCGACCAAACGAAACGCCCGCCAGAAACGGCGGGCGTTTTCGTTGGTGATGCGTTACAATCACGATTAACCGAGGAGCCGAAACATGGAACGAGTGATTGCGGATACAGAGCTTTTGCAGAAACTCGACGGCGGTAACAAGTCCGTCGTTGTCTGCGATGCGAGTGGGCAAGTGTTGGGCCAATACTTACCGGAAGACGATTACCAACGGCTGATGTACGACTGGGCGTTTGCCATCCCTTCGGCAGAAGCCCGAGAAGCCGCTCGCACGGAACTCGAAGCGGGAGGCGGTTTCAGCACGATTGAGATCGCAGCGAGATTTGCGCAAATCCGCCTTGCATGGAAGCAGAAACCATGAGCTATCGTGTCATATGGTCATCTGGTGCAGAACAAATCCTATCGACAGAGTTCTTTCTGGCACATGAAACCGGGCGCGACCCCGACGTTCTCGAATTGGCAGTTTTTGAAGCGAACGAACTGCTATCGGATCAGCCAGACGATGTGGGAGAATCGCGAGATGGTTTGGAAAGGATTCTGTTCGTAGGTCCGCTAATTCTCAAATACGAAATCTACGAACTGCGCGGGGTTGTTTCGGTGTACGGTGTCATCGTTCGATATCGGCGATAGTTTTTAACCGCCGCTATCCGTCGTAGCCCCGTTCAAATCTCCGCGAGGGGCTGGCTCGAATCGCCGAAGGTTTTGGGGCGAACGCCGACTTTGTCCATGAGCGAAAGATATAGGCTGCACATCTTGCGGTTTGGCTTGCCGGTGTAATCGACGATGCGGCCCGTTTTGATTTTGCCACCGCCACTTCCCAGCATCACCACCGGTAGTTGATCGTTATTGTGCGCACCGGACATCATACTCGAACAATACAAGATCATGCTATTGTCCAGCAGCGTGCGGTCGCCTTCCTTCACGGCATCGAGTTTCCCGGCGATGTAGGCCATCTGCGTCATGAAGAACTGATTCACCTTCAGCCAGTCGGCATTATCGGTGTGCGAAAGCAAGTGGTGGATCATATAGTCTACCTTCAAGTGCGGGAAGCGCAACGCCGAGTGATCGTTGTTGAGTTTCAGCGTGCAAACGCGCGTGGTGTCGGTGCGGAATGCCAGCACGAGAATATCGCACATCAGCCGCATATGCTGATCGATGTCTTGTGGGATGCCATCGGCAGGCCGTGGCATATCGGGCTTCAACAGTGTCGGTCGATACCCCTGCAACCGCCCCGCTTTCCCGGCTTGTTCGATCCGACGTTCGACTTCGCGAACCGACGATAGATATTCGTCCAGCCGTCGTTGGTCTGCCTTGCTCACACGGTCGCGCAAACCGCGCGTGTCGTCGATGACGGCATCGAGAACGCTCTGATCGGCCTTGCCGACTTCGTCGCGGAACAGTCGGTCGAACGCGAGCGCCGGGTAGAGTTCGAGCGGCGTCGGCGTGGTCGCGGAACTCCACGAAATGTGCGAACTGTAGATCATCGAGTAATTTTTGTGAATCGCCGCAATCGACGGCTCGGTACCCAGCACCAGGCTCGGCACCTTCGTCTGTCCCTTGATCGCCTCGGCAATCAGTTGGTCGACGCTAATGCCAGACTTGATCTCGCCCGCCGGTGCGAGATGTGCCCCCGTCAGCAGGTTGCCCGTTTGGCAACTGTGAATGCCGCCGATCAGGGCTTGCTCGTTGTAAAGCCCCTTCAGGAACAACAACTTCTCGCGGTGCGGCAACAGCGGTTCCAGCACCTTGCCCAACTGCATCGTTTTGCCTTCGCCCTTCGCCCACCATTCGTCTTTGTGAAAGCCATTCCCGGAGAACAAACACGCGAAACGAACCGGCGGCTCGGAGGTTTTGTCGCCGCCCCAAACCGGAACCGATTCGAGCCACGGCAACGCCATCGTCACGCCAAGGCCACGAAGCAACGTACGCCGCGAGAAGGAGTGTTTCATAATATCGCTTTTCAAAGTAAGCTGAGTTTTCGTCGGTTGCTGACAGAAAATCGCACATCGAGGTAACGAGCGAGTGCAGAAAAGAGTATCATCCTCGCTTCATTTACTTGGTAGCCTAGCATGTGATTCAATTCGTACATCCGCCCGACGATCGCATCTTGAATCAACTCTCGGCACAAGTCATAGTTCTTGCCATCGCGGTTCGGTGGAATGGTTTGAATGGACTTGACAATTTCAGCAATGTCTGATTCGTATGCTAACCCGCCCGTCATAATCAGTTCGTGGAGTACAGAATTGAAGTAACCGCCCCCGAAATCCCGTTCGATTTTCCGGAACGCGGCTCTAAGCCCAAGAGCGAATCGCTCGGCTTCATTCGCAGTATCCATGGCTCGCACTTTCAAAACGATTAGACCAGTATTCAGGTCGTCGTCCCAAGCGCGAATAAGACCTGATTTTGATTTGCCGTGTTCCGTGAAATGGAGGCAGAGTTCGCTCGGTGACGTTCCAAAGGCTATTATCGGTCTATGTACTTCTAGCTGAATTATCGTTCCATCGTTAATTCGTTGCGTCCAATTCCGAAGTTGAGGGTGGAGCGGAGCCGTTACCGGTGGTTCGTTCAATATGTCATTCAGGGTTGGCATCGTTCTTCTCCGTAAAGAATCCTATCAGTTTATCGCGTCGTTCAACAGAGCGGACAGAACAAACTCCGCAGCATTCCGACAAGCAAGGAGACGGGCCGCTGCGATCGCGGCATCCCGATCTTCATCAGCGAAATCCGAAATTCCTTTGACAATGCACCAGATCGGATCGTCGGCGGATGTCGAGGCCGCGAGCAAACCGACACCTTCCATTTCACCGCCGACAATTGCGTCGTCGCCGCCTGGAACTCTCATCACCAATTCATCGCGAAATACGCGGCTCTGAATCCGCGCCGCCCCGGAGAGCATCGCACCGACATGTACGCCGAAAGAATGATTTCCTCGTTTCACTTCGCTACGAAACAACTCGACGAGTACTGGGCGAGCATCTTGCCTGTTGGCTTGAGAATAATCCGTAATGTATATGGTATCAGCGGCCCGTACGATTCTGTTATCGTAGGGAATAAGAGAAGTCGACACCAACACATCGCCGAGCTTCTGGCTCGTGGAATCGATTCCGAACGCCATCCCGACTTGAACGATTCCCATCGCACCGGTTGCTTCGCGAAATCTTATCCCTCTTGCCGCAGACCCAAGTCGCCCCATCTCGCCCATGACGACATGACCGAGTTCCCGCACCGGTCGAATCGCGATC
>JANXNT010000503.1 GCA_025353985.1 Limnoglobus sp. | reverse complement strand
TCCTTCTTTGGCACGGTAAGTCTCAGGCGTTACGGAGAGCGAGTCATCTGAAGTGATTCTATCTATACTTCACGCGGCTGAAACGGATACTTCGTACAAAGGCGAAAACCTCTTATTTTGGTAGCCGCAGGTCTTTAGCCTGCGTTTGCCACGAGCAATCGCTGAGGGTCGTGGTGAGTCTTCGAAACACGACGGTTCACACGCCCGAAATGAAGGTTTTGCGTCGCGTCTCGCAGACTCGCCACGACTCCCTCGCTAGCGCTTTTTGAAGTTGCGCTATTTTTGCAGTACGAATATTACTCTCTTGAAATGCAGGCGATCCGCGTCCTCTACTGATTTCGTAGGGGCACCCCCAGGTGATGTGAAGTTGGCCTCTCTGTGGCATTTCCGCGATAATTATCATCCGATTTCTGTTACCCTCTCCGTTTCGGAGAGGACCAGTCTTTTCGGCCTGTAGGGCCGATTCTATCAGCCCAGGTCGGAGCGAGCAAAGCGAGCGGAGGCCTGGGAAAGCCAGAGCAAACGGCATCGGTCCTGTAGGGACCGTTCAGAGGGAGCCTGTCTGAACCGTCCTTTCAGGACGGGGGCTATTTTCGAAATTTACCCAGGCCTGCGCTCGCTGCGCTCACTCCGACCTGGGCTATAAGAACGGACCTTACAGGCCCGAAAACCACGACCCGCGAAGGTTTCGATGGCGAGAATTGCATCTGTGCCTTTGCCAAAACTGGTGAAACTGAACCGAGATGATCTGAAATACCGTCAAGATCAACTTCGCATCACTTGGGGTGAATCACAAGCCGTCGTACGGGCCTTCTCATGGCGCACCCGACTTGATAACTTAGCTGGTAAGATTGGATAAATGGAATTCGGGCACCGCGCCCACAATCGGAGGACGGTCTCGTGGCATCGACGAAAATGATCGACATTCGCCGGGGTATGGTGCTCAACATGAATGGGCAACTGCTCCATTGCCTCGAGCGCGACCTGAACACGCCGGGTAACTGGCGCGCAATTTTGTACTTGAAGTTGAAGAACCTCAAAACCGGTTCGATCGTCGACGAGCGGGTTCACCCCGACGATAAAGTCGACGTCGTGTACTTGGATACGCGCGAGTACCAGTACTCCTACAAAGACGGCGACGATTTCGTCTTCATGGACTCCGAATCGTTCGAGCAAGTCACGCTGAACGGTAACATGGTCGGCGATAAGATCATGTACCTTCGCGAAAACGATACTTGCAAAATCACGTTCTACGACGGCAAAGCGCTCGACATGGAACTGCCGCAAACGGTGACGTTGAAAGTGATCGAAACCGAGCCAGGCATCAAGGGGGCCACCGCCGCCGCCCAGACGAAACCCGCCACGCTCGAAACTGGGCTGATACTGCAAGTACCCTCTTTCATCGTCGTCAACGAACTGATTACCGTGCAGACCGAAGACGGCAAATACCTTCGCCGTGCGAAGGAAGGCACCACGTAAGTTCGCCACACATGATAACGACTTGCGCGATTTATAACCCGACTGCCGGTCGCGGTCGGGCGGCAAAACTACAAGACACGTGGCAAGCTCGTACGCCACCCGGCACCGAGTTCCGGGCCACCCGCGAGCCGGGTCATGCCATCGAGTTAGCGATCGAAGCGGTGCGGGCCGGGTTTGAGCGAATCATCGCCGCCGGTGGCGACGGCACCGTTCACGAAGTCGCAAACGGCATCTTGGCGGCGGGCAACACCGACGTACGGTTCACGACATTTCCCGTCGGCTCGATGAACGATTACGCCTTCACGCTCGGGCTGGAAACGTGGTGGCGCGAATCGCGACCGTGGGACGATTTGCAAACCCTGCGCGTCGATGTCGGGCAAGTCATCGGGGCAGGACGGCAGCCATTTTTCGTCAACAGTTGCGGCCTCGGCTTCAACGGCATGGTTACGATCGAGTCGCGAAAAATCCGCTGGCTGCGTGGCATCCCGCTCTACGCGCTCGCCGTTGGCAAGGCACTCGTCCGCCACTTCGCAACGCCGACACTCGAACTCCAGATCGACGACCAGACACTACATCTGCCGACGCTCGCGATGTCATTGGGCCTCGCACAGCGCGAAGGCGGCTTCCCGCTGACGGCCGCCGCATCGCTCGACGATGGCTTGTTCCACTACCTCCACGTCGGCGATATTCGACGCTGGGAACTCATCCGCCACTTCCCCGGAATGCTCTCGGGCCACCTTCCCTCCGATCACGCGAAACTGCGAATGGGCCAGTGCCAAACGCTTCGCGTGAAGTCGGCACACGCACTCTGCCTGCACATGGACGGCGAATTTTTCTGCACGCCCGAAGACGGCGTCACTGCATTCGAAGTGAAATTGCACCCGCAACGATTATTGGTGGAATGCTACCCACCCGCACTTTACGGCGGGGCAAAATACGCCGCGATTCGCGAACGAAAGTGAGACTTCCACTCGCGAATCGGCACCCGCCGTTACACCAGGTTGAAGTCGAGCGAATCGTCTTCCACGGCGGTGGCTTCGTCGGTTTCGGGGACGATGGCGGCAGTCGCTTTCAGGCCAACGAACTCGGCCGCGGTCGGCGTGCCGACGCAGAGGAACGTGTTGCCATCCGAGCCGAGTAGCAAGAACCCGGCGGAGGCTTCCAGGCCGCCGCGATAGCTGAACGGGAACTGAAAGATCGTGCCTTTTTTCAACTCTGCGGTGAGGGCGGCACTTTCATCCTGAGCCGTCAAGCGATAAATGAGATGGACGTTGTGAGAGAGGTAATCGTCGATGCTCACCGTTTCGCCCAACCCTACCGGCGTGTCAAACGTCGACTTCACCGGCACGATCGTGTTGCCCTGAATGTCCACCGCTTTCAGGTCGGCCTTTTTGCGCCACATGCCTTCGGGGGTCAGATAGGCGAGTGCGGTGCCACCTTTGCCTGCAATCGAATGCCCATCGGAAATCAGCGTGGCGAGTTCGCACGCCTTCCCGGAATCATCGACGACTTCGTTGTCGATGTAGCCATAGAGCTTGGATCGCTCGACCTTTTCGATATCGAGGAGAACCGTGACACCTTGAAACACCACGGTCAGCGGCTTGGCCATGTGCAGACTCGGGGAGAGTAGCGAACGAGTAGTAACAGAGATGGTATTCGGGAAACAATGAACGAACAGTTTTGCTAGCCCAGCGTGCAAGTTTTGAAGTGGCGCAATTCGAATGTAGGGGCACCCCTTGTGGGTGCCGGTTCATACTGCCGGGAACTCGGAGATTAACCCAAGGCACCCACAAGGGGTGCCCCTACGAAACCCCTCCAAAACGCGTTAAAGATGGAGGTTCATTCGCTTGAAATGAGCGTTTTGCGTCGTTTCTCGCGCGTCGGGCTAACAAATCGGCTGCTCATGTCGTCAGGCCTGCGGACCGCAGGAACGGTCGCAGGTCGTTGCCGGTGAACGTGACGACGACGGTCCAGCCACCGGGTAACTCGCGATAGATGCGCGTCGTGGCGTTGCTCGCGGAGAGGGAGTCCGGTGCCTTCGCGGTGCGGAACTGGCCGGGTGCGAGGAAATACACCCACGCGATTTGCCGGGCGTTCGGCGAATCGAGTTGCAGTACATTCACGGACACGCCTTGCAGGTCGCGCTTTCCAGCAAATCGCACGAAACGCAGGTCGAAATCTTCGGGCAGTTTGTCCATCAGCTGTTCGGCGGTCAGCCAATCGAGTGCGTTGCGTTCGGGCGATTCCATCGCGGTTTCGATGGAATACGTCAAACTTTCGGTATCGAGTGTCGGGCGATTCACGGCCAGGTACGCGGAATAACTCAGGACGCCGAACGTCGCCATCGCGGCTGTGGCGGTAGCACGGGCGAGCCACTTCGCCCGCCAGAGTGCCGACAGCTTTGCCGTCACTTGCGCGTGCAATTGCGTTTTCAGTTGGCTCGGGATCGGAACATCGACGATCATCTTCGCAATAGCGGCCTGTGCGCTCGCTTGTTTGGCCAACGATGCGGAACAGGCGGGGCAGGTTTGCAGGTGGCTTTCGAGCGACGAAAGATCGTCTTGCGCCAAATCCGACGTGCGGCCGGGGCGGTAAAACAAAAGCAGTAATCGGGCGGTTGGACAGTCCATCGGTCACTCCCCGCGTAAGTGTGTCGCGGTGGGAATCAGTTTCACCCGGAGGTACGTTTTGGCCCGCGCGAGGCGAGACATCACCGTACCAATCGGCAGGTCCAGTTGTTCCGCAATATCACGGTAGCTGAAATCTTCAAAGTAGAACAAGATCAGCGGCGTGCGGAACGTTTCGTCGAGTGCATTCAGCGCCTCTTGCAACTTCGCCGGCTCGACGTCCAATCCTTCAGGCGGCTCGTTGTCGGGGATCTCCGCCACCGAATCGAGCGGAACGATCTTGTGCTTGCGCTCGTCGCGAATCCGGTGCAAGTAGGCATTCCGCAAAATCCGGAACAACCAGGGCTTCGCACGATCCGGTTCGCGAAGTTGGGAAAGCCGGGAGATCGCCTTCCCGAATGTCTCTTGCGTCAGGTCGTCCGCATCGGCGGCAGAGCCGCTGAGGCGATAGGCATAACGGTAGAGTGCTTCGTAGTGGGCATCGACCAACTCTCGGATGTCCAGACCGGCCCCAACCATATCGGAGACCCCTTACAACAACAGGAACCCAAACCGAAGCGTTTATTCCCATCGGTTTACCGAACTCGTCCCCAGACGACAAAATTTCGCGCACTATTCGGAATACGCTACAAATATCGGGAAATTTACCGGGAATAAAACGGCGGCCGGTGTGTCATACCTGTGAAATCGACTTCGGAACGATTTCGGCAGTTGCCAATTGCCCGTAGCTTGTGTAAATATTCACAAGCAGACGGCAAACTTCGACTCCAGTTTCGGCTTGGGTCGGACGACTGTCGATTCGCTGAACGATGTTGGTATATGTGTGGGGTCGAATGAATTTTGCATCCACAGTTGGCATGTAAATGTTCGGTCTCAACTGGTTTCACACCTGTTTCAGGAGAGTTTCAGATGAAGAAGATCCTCGCAATCGCTCTGGTCGCTTTCGTTGCCGCAACCGTCGTCGGCTGCACCGCCGCATCGAGCACGACCCCAGCCAAGCCAGCCAGCACCAAGACCATGTAATTTGGTGTTTGTAGTAAAAATAGCCGACCGGTTAGCCGGTCGGCTATTTTTATTTGAGGAGTCGATTCATGCGAAACGTGATGATTATGATCGTCTGTTGTGCGTTCCTCGCCGGTTGCACGACCCGTGCCGACAAAGGCAAAAACAACGACAACGACAAACCCCGTTCAACCTCACGATAGCGTGTTTGTTACGCATCCGCCGCGAGATGTTCCGCACCAACTTGCTGATAGAGTTCGTGCAACGAGGATGCCGCACTTTCAGCCAATGCGTGCCATTCCGGGCGTGCCACGCAGGCAGGGTGTTCGACCAAATATCGTTCGAGCATCTCCGAGATCATCGATAATCGGTCCAGTAATTCGTGGCACCCCGCTGTTCCCGGCGCGTATCGCATTTCCCACCCCTCGCCCAACTCAGCTGATAGCTGGCTGATGTCAGTTCCGATGCCCGTCATTTCTGAAACACTCATATTCTGTCCTCCAAACCAGCTTGCCGCATGATGCTACGGTATGTGCCGATTGGTAAGTTATCGTTCAAATGTCCTGGTACAGTCACGCGACCCGGGCTTATCAGGGTGTCGCAGTTGCCTGTGGCTTCCCCTCTGTGACACTTGTACCCATCCATCGTTCGTAAGCAGCCTGAGAATGTCACGAACTTTCATACGATACCCAATTGAATCTCAAACAGAAAAAATTAAGCCAATCGCCTACCAGAGCATCTGACCGCTGACCGCTCTCGCCATCACGGATCGTTCGCGTCTTTTTCGATTGGCTCTTCGAATCGCTGATAGATCGGCAGGTAGCGATATTCGACGGTGAGTGCGAGGATGGCCATTGACGTGCAGTAGCTCGGGCCGAATCGCGTATCGTCGAAGCCGCCGCCACCGTACCATGCGCCGTCGTTGCGTGGCGGATTCGAGCGTAAGAGCAAGGCGTGCAGTTGGGTGCGGTACGATTTCCAGTAATTGTCGCCGAGTTGGAACATCCCTTGCGAGGTGTAATAGACGCCGTAAAAGAAGTGGTGCGAACCGGCGTGGAGTGGGCTTTTCAGCACGTACGAACCGGCCTTCAGGGCTTCGGGGGAGCGGTGATATTCCTTGCCGCACAGTTCCATCGCGAGGATGCCGGTGCCGGTGCAGGGCACGGTCACTTGCGAGTTGGTCATGTAGCGGTAGCCGCCGGAGATCGGGTCGTGGCAGCGTTGCACGTATTCCACGGCGGACTTGATCCGGTCGAGAGGAACATCGCAACCGAGGTTACGCGAACCGCGCAGTGCCATCAATTGCCAGCCCGTGACGCTGAGGTCGGCATCGGAGCCTTCGATGCGGTAACGCCAACCGCCCGCATCGCGGCCCGCACCCACTTTTCGCTGCCCCGCCAAAATTACGGTGATGCCCGCTTCGAGGCGTTGGCGCAGTTCTTCAGCGACTTTACCCTCGGTCATCCCAGCGGCTTCGGCGAGCATCAGGCAGCAGATGCCGTGAACGTACATCTCGGTACCGCCCGATTGCGGTGCCGAGAACAAGCCGTTGCGGCCCTGCATACTCATCACGTAGCGGATGCCTTGCTCGATCGCTTTGCCGTACTTTCCTTCGCTGGGAACGTGCCCCGCAGACATAAACGCCATGACGGCGAGCGACGTGACGGCGGGGTCGCCGCTGCCGTTGCCGCCACCGAAGTTCTGCCGTCCAAAACCGCCACCCCCGCCGCCTGCGATCGACCAACTGCCGTCGTTTTGCTGGTTTTGTTTGAGGAATACGAGGCCGCGGCTGATCGCTTCGTCCATCGGCTCACGAGGCGGCGCGGCGACGATGTTCGTCGTAAATATCAGTATCGCGAGCAGACACAGCGTCGGTTTCACGTTATTTCCGCTCCGCGAGTTGTTCGAAGTACAGCTTGATGATTCGGGCATAATCCTCGCCATATTTCGCTTTCAAGTCCTGGATGATTTTCGATTTCACATCGCCCGGCAGTTCGCCCCACGGTTTGCCCGCGTATTGGGCGAGGTCTGCGGGAAGGTCCGCCTTCGTGACGGGTGCCTGTGCGGAGCCGTCGTTCCCGCCGGGTTCCTTGCCCGCTTCGCCTTTACCCGGTTCGGGCTTACCGCCTTCGCCCTTGCTATCGCCGGATTCGGCGAGTTTCTCGGCGGCTTTGTTGACTTGCTCGGAGGCTTTATCCATCGCTTTGGCGGCCTCGGCGTTGTTCTTTTTGCCGAGTTGTTTGCCCGCTTTGTCCATCTCGCCTTCGGCTTGTTTCGCGGCTTTCCCGGCTTCTTGTGCGGGCTTGTCCGCTGGGCCTTCACCCGGCTTCTGTCCGGCGGCCTTCTGAGCGTGTTCCTTCGCACGTTCCATTGCGTCGGTGGCTTTTTCGCGGGCGTCATCGGCGTTCGGTTTGCGTCCCGCTTCGTTTTCGCGGCCGGCGCGTTCCATCTGCTGTTGCGCTTCCTTCGCGGCTTCGGCGGCTTTCTTCAGCGATTCCGGGTCGGTCTTTTTCGCGTCGTCCTTCGGCTGTTTCGCGGCCTTTTCGAGTTGCTCGGCAAGGTCGCCCGCTTCCTTCGCTAATTCCTTTTGGCGGGCTTGCTGTTGGGCGGCGGCCGCGCCGGCGTTGTCGGCTTGTTTCGCCATCTCGCCGTTCAGTGCCTTCTGCTTCTCGGCCAATTCTTTCGCTTTCTTGCCGTTCGGCGTATCGCCGCCGTTCTTCACTGCCGCATCGAGTTGCTTTTCCGCTTTGGCACCATCGGCCTGAGCCCGTTCCGGGGCACCGGCCTTCAGCTGATCGGCGGCCTTCTGTGCAGCCTCGGCGGCTTCCTGGCCTTCACCGGGTTGTTTCGCCAACTCGGCGGCTTGATCGGCGATCGCTTGTTGTTCTTTCGCCAGCTTGTCGATTTCGGCGTTGTCAGTCGGCTTCGTGCCTTTCGCGGCTTGCTCGTTCGCTTTGCCGAGGCGTTCGCGATTCTCGCGTTGCTCTTTTGCGAGATCGCGTGCCGCCTGTGCATCCGCTTTTGATGGCAGCGCGCCGTCGGCATCTTCGCCCGGTTGCGGTTTGTCGTCGGGGTTACCGCGTTCGTTCTTCGCCATCGGCTCGGCGTCTTCCTTGAGCTTGTCCGCGAACTGCTTCATCGCGTCGGCGGCGTTCTTTTGCAGACCGGGTGCGCGTTCAGGGTTCGGGTTCTTCTTCAATTTATCGAGTGCATCCGTGGCGTTCTTCTTCGCTTCCTGGGCATCGCCGGCGCGGGTATTTTTCAAATCGTCGGTTTGTCGTTGCAGTTCCTCTTGGGACGCTGCCGTCTCTTCGGGTGTCGTCGGTTTGCCGGCGTTCTTCTTGGCTTGGTCGGCGCGTTCTTGGCGTTCGGCGGCTAAGCGCTCGGCGCGTTTCGCGTCGGGTTCGACGCCCGCCAATTTGTCGGCAAGTTTGTCGAGTTCGCGGGCGGCGTCGGCGGTCTTTTTCTTTAAGTCTGCGGGATCGTTCTTCTTGATCGCCTCTTCCGCCGATTGCGTGGCGGCCTTCGCCTTCGTCAGCTGGTCGGCGTCTTGCGTATCCTTGATCCCACCGAGGCGTTTCGCGACATCGCGCTCCATCTCTTGCAACTCTTGCTGTGCGTTCGCATCGGGCTTGCCGTCGGCTTTCTGCACTTTGTCTGCGATCGCTTTTTGCTTCTTTGCAAGCTCATCCACGAGTTCGTCGTCGGGCGTTTGGCCATCGATTGCCTGCTTCAAGCGATCCATCTGTCGTTTCGTATCGCGTTGCGTGGCGGGGATGTCCTGGGTGCGTCCCTTCGCTAAATCGTCGGCGGCTTGCCCGGCGGCCTTCGATGTCTTTTCGCGTCGGGCTTCCAGCCCCGGCGTGTCGAGGCGGTCGAGTTTCTCCGCAAGTTCCGCCTGTTTCTTGGCCGCATCCGCGAGCTTGTTTGCGGCCTCTTTGCGAACGGCTCCGTCGGGGTTCTTTTTGTCGAAGCCTTTCAGTTTGTCTTCGACATCGCGTTCCAGTGCGGCACGTTCGCGTTCGAGCTTTTGCAATTCCTCGCGGGCCGCCGTCAAACGCTCCGCGCGGCTCGGCAGTTTGTCCGCAAGGTTCTGAAGTGCCTCCGCCGCCTTCGCCATTTCCTCGTCGGCTTTGGCGGGGTTGTCCGCCATCGCCTTCTTGGCTTTTTGCAGTTGGTCCAGCGCCTCTTTCTTCGCCTGATTCGCGGCTTGGTTTCCGGGTGGCGTGGCGAGCTTTTCCGTCGCGCGACGTACGGCGTCTTGTTCGCCCTGCATCTGCTTTTGTAAATTCTCCGGCAGCTTGTCAAACGGCTGTTCTTTCGTTGCCTCGGCGGTCCGCTTGCGAAGTTGCTCTTCGAGTTTTGCGAGTTGCTTCGCGGACTCTTTCGGATCCTTGCGGTTCGCGACGGCGCGTTCGAGTGCTTCCGCCAGGCGTTCGAGTTCGCGTGCGGCTTTCTCCTGTTCGGTCATCGCATCGACGGCGTCGTTCTTGGCGAGTGCGTCCGCCGCTTTGTCGAACGGCTTCTTATCGAGCGCGTCCGAGTCGGCCACTTGTGCGGGGCGTTCGGTTTTCTTCGCGAGTTTGTCCGCCTTGTCGGCGATTTCCTTCTGCTTCTTCGCGGCTTGTTCCAGTGCCTTGCGTTTCGCGTTGGCATCGAGTTCGTCGCTCGCGCGATCCAAATCTTTCTGCTTATCCGCGAGTTTTTTCGCTTCGTCTGCGAGTCGGTTCGCCTCTTCGTTCTCGAGGCCATCGAGTGCCTTCTTGAGCGTGTCGTTGCCCTTTACCACGTCCTTCAAATCAGCGTTGAGGTCTTGCTGCTTCTTCGTGGCATCGTTCGTGGCTTGGAGGTTGTCGGGGTTCTTTTTCAGTTCCTCCGCGAGTTCCTTTTGTTTGTCCGCGATCTCTTCGAGTTTCTTTTGGTCGAGCCGGTTTTGCGCGAGTTTGTCGTTCTTCGCGATGAGTGCATTCAACTTCTCCACCGCTTCGTCGAGCTTAGCGGCGGCCTCGGTAATGTTCTTGTCTCGCGGTTGCGGTGCGGCTTCGTTCTGTGCCTTCCGCAGCATGTCGTCGGCGCGTTGCAGCGGCGAATCGGCGACGTCACGAATCTCTTTTGCCAACCCGCGCAACTCGGGCGTCAGCCCCACGACGCGGGCGAGTTCTTCGAGTTGCCTCGCGACGTCCTTGGCTTTGTTCCTCGCATTTTCGAGTTTCGCGAGTTGGTCGGCGGTCAGGTTCGGCTTGCCAAGCGCTTCCTTCTTAACACTTTGAACATCCTTGTCCGCATCGATGGCGTCTTTGAGCGCGGCCTGGAGCTTTTCCTTGATCTTGTCGCGTTTGTCGAGCACGTCTTGTTGGGCGAGCGGTTTCGCGGTCGAATCGATGCGGATGACGGCCCAGCCCTTTTCGGGGTACACGACACTCTGTGGGCCGATGCCCGCTTCGGGTACGGAGCGATTATCGAAGGCACGAACGCGGTACTGAATCGTGTCGCCTTCTTTGCCCTTATCCATCAAATCGAAGCTGTAACGCCCCTCGGCTCGCGGCGTCCCGAGGTCTTTCAGCACGATCGGCAGTGTACGCAATTTGTTCTCGTTGCTCGGTGCGTACTCGATTTCCACCGATGCGACGCGAATATCATCGAGCACAGCAAGGTCGATCACGACCCGTTCGCCGGGGCGGACGTTTTTCGGTTTGTCGCTCGCATTCGTGACCTTTTCGAACTTCGGCGGCGCGTCGAGAATCGCTTTCGTCGCCATCGTGATTTCCGTGCGAACGTTCTGCTCGCCGACCAGAATCAGTTTCAGCGTGCCTTCGGCAATCAGTTGCCATTCCGCGGTGCCACCCGTTTTGTCGGCGTTGAGCTTCGCGAAAAACTGTTCCGTGCCGATCTTCGCTTCCGGGTTCGCAGGTGCCCATTCGAACGATGCACTCGTTGCGGCGCGGTTAAACTTCATGTCAAAGCGAACTTTGCTGTATTGCAACGCCTCGAATTCGTGTAACCCTTGCTGAACGAGTTCCGCGTGAAGTGGCTTGGCGTAGGCGGGCGGCACAATCGTGAACGACGTGCCTTCGATGAGTTCGACGGGATCGACGACGGTGACGAGGCACCATTCGCTGCGAGTATCGCTCGCTTCGATGCAATATTCGAAACTCGCCGTCACGGCCGGTTTCGTAACGGTGAACGCGGCTTTGTCGTCGCCGGTCATCGGCAGTTTTTTCTCGATCTCGGTACCCGGTTCGCGGTGCAACAACACCGCCGTTTCGGGCAGAACGACGTTCACTTTCAGCGGCTCGAAGAACCCCGTAAGCGTCACCGACTCACCGCGTTTGACGATCGGATTCCCCGACGACACCGTAATTTTGAACGATGGTTCGATTCGCGGAGCGTACCACGGGAGCAAGAACCGGCGGACGCGCTCGGTCGATCCGGGCAGGAAAAACATCGGCGAAAGCACGAGCAACGTCACCGCCACCGCCACGAGGCCGATGCGCAAAACCGAACCCGTGGGCGCGGCGCGGAAGAAGTTTAGCTTCTTCGTACGCTGGGCGGTGTCCCTCGCCAAAACCTCCATGAGCGCCTTCGAGCCGTTCCCCGCATCGGAGTGTTCGCTCAGTTCCACGAGCGTCGAAAGTCGTTCGGCAAGGCTCGGGTAATGCTTCTCGATCGCTGCCGCCAACATCGGCACCGGCACTTCATTTCGCAGCGGTCGC
>JANXNT010001095.1 GCA_025353985.1 Limnoglobus sp. | reverse complement strand
CAAGATCGCGCTTACACTACCAATCTGACAGGTAACAACGCCACTGCGATTCAAAACGCTCAACTGCAATCGATGAGTCTGATCAATCTGGAACCGTCGACCTCAAAATATTGCTCGCAGTGGGCCGAAGTGGCGTACTTCCTGAATCCCACCCCGACTGGCACGACGGCAGCCGGCTCACCGCCAACGCCGCTGTTCAGCCTGCATCGCCGTATCCGCGTGCTGACGCAAAACGATGACACGGGGATTTCGTGGTTTACGAGTCAGACGGCAACGCCGGGGATGAGTTGCAATCAGGTGACCACAGCAACCGCGACAATACCCCCCACGGCAATTGGACAACAGAAGCTGCTCAATGGCCCCGGCAACATCACCGTGCCGGACTTCCGCCTCGGTGGAAAAACCGGTATTCGCTCGGCCACCGGGATCGACAACTTCGCCCCGCTCGGAACCGGCGACGATATTTTGCTTTCCAACGTGATCTCGTTCGAGATCAAAGCGATGTGGGATGTTGCGCCCCTTGTCGCTGCTCCGGCAGATGACGCACCGTTCTACGATCTGCCCGTCAGCACATCGGTCCCATCGCTTGGGCGTACGTTCGATACGTGGTCGGATCGCCCGAACACCACGAGTCCGTTTAACTACGACGGCTGGAACACGCCGATGATCCCAAACCCTGCTGCGCCAGCACCACCCGCGATGATTCCGAACCCGAACTACCGTCCCGTCCCGCTGCCGATTCGCCTGAAGGCGATTCAGATCAAGCTGCGGATCTACGACCCCAAAAACAAACTGGCTCGGCAAATTACGCTGATCCAAGACATGTAACTTTTGATCCCAGAGTGGTTTTGGCGCGATCGCATACCGTCAAAATTCGACGTAAGTCGTTGCTGGGTTAGGTTGATTCCGAAATTCGGGAATGAGTCCACGGATGGGTGGGTGGGTAGAGCGTGGAGACACTCTGCTACCCAAAATCGCCGCGATAGGAACCATGCCCATTTCGGCACCCACGGACGCACTTTCCCTTCCGCAAAATCCATCGCGACTTGTGACGAATATCTGAGAAGTTGGGGATTTGCTTGTCATTCGACACACCAATCGCGAATAATGAGGATGCAGAGCCAGACGCCGCCCGAGTTATCGCACTTTATAAGGGGAAATCATGCGGCCGTTCGTGAAAATCATTGCCGTCGCGTTCGCTTCGGGTGCCTTGTTTTTGGGCCTTGA
>JANXNT010000449.1 GCA_025353985.1 Limnoglobus sp. | reverse complement strand
GCATCGCTCTTAGCCTTCACGCCCCGCACTTCGAGATTCGGATCGAGTGCCTTCAAGTTTTCGAGTTGAATTTTCTCCACATCGACCAGGATTTTCAGGCTGTTCACTCTTGCCGCTACGGCATCGATGTCGGACTTCGTCAGTTGCCCGCTCAAGCTCGCTTGCTCGCGCATCTGGGTTAAGCGATCTTCGTTTGCAGTCGCTTCGTTGATCGCGGAGGCGAGTTTCTTTTCTTGCAAAACGATCAGCGACGGATGCTGTTTGAATCGCTGGCTGGCCGCATCGATTTCGATCTGCGCTGCCAACACGCCGTTGGTCGCTTCGCGAACCGCGATCAGATACTGCGTCGCATCGAGCTTCAGGATCTCCTGGTTTTTCTTGACGAGTGCGTTCTCGGAAACGAGTACCGATTCGACGCGACCGGGTTGCGATGGGTCGAGCGTGACGACCAGTTTTTCCGAATCGACGCGGCCCGAACAAACGACATCGAGGTTGTTCAGCGATGGTCCTGTCGGCACTACCTCGGGCGCTTTGCGGTTGTAGAAATAGGCCGCTGCCGCGATCGAACCGCCGAGAAGGAGCAGGCCGAACAGCGTGGTGAACTTCGGGAATCGTCGGCCATCGGCCATCGGGGCACCGTGAGTTAGCGGATGTTGTGTGCGGGATCGACGTTCTGGAACGAACGAAGTGCCGCCAGCCCGGAGCCGATCGCCATGACCATTGTGACGATTGCCGACGCCCCGAGAACGAGCGGGTGCAACTGGACTTGCGTACCGACGCGGTTCGCCGCTTCTGCCAAAAGAAACGAGATCGGCGCGGCAACGAGGATGCCGAACATCCCCACCCAGAACGATTGCATCAGCACGGAAAGCTGCAATCGCCAGCGAGGAATGCCCATCGCGCGGAGCGTGGCATACTCGCGTTGCGAGGCCGCCGTGGCGGCGTAAAGCGTCTGGCTGGTGACGACCGCACCGACGAGCAACCCGAGCAATGCCGTGAAACCCACCGCGATACCCACCTTCGTCGTCGTCAGCCAGTGCATGCGCGAACGGTGCGAAAATTCATCGTGCGTGAAGGCGCTCAGTTTCGTATATTGCGAAAGTCTTGCGGTTACGCGCTCGGCGTCTTCGAGGGTTTTGCACTTCGCCAAAATGTAAGTCACTTGCCCCGGAAAGTACTTCATCAGTACGCGGGCCGTGTCGATCGAGCAGAACACGTACGGCCCGCCGAGGCTCTTGTAGCCCTTCACCAGTGCGACGACTTTCACGCGCTTGCCCAGAATTTCCGCACGATCCCCGACACCATTTATGCTCAGGCGACCGAGTTCGGATTCATCGACTGCCACGGAGAACGGCTCGGTGAGTGCGGCTTGAATATCCGGCGAATCGCGAATCACTTCGACGGCACCGAGCGAATCGCGTTCGAGCCGCGTGCCTACGATGGTGACCGGCTCCGGCGTGCCGGGGCTTTGTAATGCCGCAAGTGGCGTCCACATCGAGAAGCCGATCACCGACGTTTCGGTGCGTTCGACTTCGGGTTGATCGGCCACGCGGCTCACCCAGCGTTCGGGTAGCGACTGGCCGAGATCGACGCTCCGTACGCCGGGGTAGCCGACCCAGACATCGGCGGTGGCTTTATCGACGGGTAGCGACATCATCGAGAGCAAACCGATGACGAGGCCGCACTGCACCGCGATCAGGATGGCACTAAAGGCCACGGCAAAGATCGCCGGCAGAAACCGGGTCCGTTCGTACCAGATGGTGATTAGCGAGTAGCTCATCGTCCGCCAGAAGAGTGTGCGTCACACAAATTCTATTGTTTCAGACGCGGACGCAGTCGCAAGGGGATATTTACGATGGGAAGGCTGCCAGGCGAAACGTCCGGTTGTGCCGCGCAGTGCGCGTTTATGGCCGCGACACTCCGCCTAGACACCGCGTTACGGATTTGGGTAGACTCGCGCCACTTATGCAGAATCGACAAAATTTGGGGAGAGGGTTCATGGGCGAACTCAGTTTGATCACGGGTGGTGCGGGTTTCATCGGGTCGCACCTCGTCGAGAGTCTAGTGCAGCAGAACCGGCCCGTTCGCGTGTTCGACGACTTCAGCACCGGCTTGCATTCGAATCTCGAAAATTTCCACAACGATATCGACATCATCGAAGGCAGCCTTACCGATCCGGCGGCGATTGCGCGAGCGATGCGGGGCGTCGGCGTGGTGTATCACTTAGGCGCGCTCGCCTCGGTGGCGCGGAGCGTCGAAAGTCCGGCGGTGTCGCACGCGGCTTGTGCGACGGGCACGCTGAACTTGCTCGATGCCGCACGGAAAGTCGGCGTGCGCCGCGTCGTGTATGCGGCGAGTTCGAGTGCGTACGGCGGGAACACCGCGGAAGTCGGCCAGACCGAAGACATGCTACCCGTGGCGAAGTCGCCGTATGCGGCGGCGAAACTCGCGGGCGAATTTTACATGCAGGCGTTCGCGGCCACCTACGGCATCGAAACCGTGCGCCTTCGCTTCTTCAACATCTTCGGG
>JANXNT010001092.1 GCA_025353985.1 Limnoglobus sp. | reverse complement strand
CCTCGCTGGCGCGTCGGGCTAACAAAAACGTATAGAATCACCCCGCTCGAAGTCCAATAAAGTGGTATTCGGCCAGTCCAAACCGGATCCGACACGCACCGAGACGAAGTCGGTGCCCCACCGCTGCTGAGTGAGGTCGTTAGCCCGACAGTGCGGGTTCTCGAACGTTGGAAATGAAATCGGCCCCGTGAACGGTTACGGAGAATCTATAATTTAACCAGATAGAGATTGCGAGACTCGCCCGAAAGCGGACTCCCGAGACAACACGTTATGAATGTGCTTCAACACGCCGACCCCGAACTGAATCACGCGATCCAAGCCGAACGGAACCGCCAGCGGTTCGGTTTGGAGATGATCGCGTCCGAAAACTACGCCAGCCCGGCGGTGATGGCTGCGCAGGGTACGGTGCTGACGAACAAATATGCCGAAGGGTACCCTGGCAAACGCTACTACGGCGGCTGCGAATTCGTGGATGTCGCCGAGCGGATTGCTATCGATCGCCTGAAAAAGCTGTTCGGTGCGGAACACGCGAACGTGCAACCGCACTCCGGGGCACAAGCGAACATGTCGGTGTTTCTTGCGTGTCTGCAACCGGGCGATACGATTCTCGGCCTCGACCTCGCCCACGGCGGCCACCTGACGCACGGCATGAAGTTGAACTTCTCCGGCAAGTACTTCAAGGTCGCCAGCTACGGCGTGACCCCCGATACGCACCGCATCGACTACGATCAGCTGGCGAAGCAAGCCCGAGAACACAAACCGAAACTGATTATCGCGGGTGCCAGCGCGTATTCTCGCGTGATCGATTTCGCGAAATTCGCCGAGATCAGCAAGGAAGTCGGCGCTCTGTTCATGGTGGACATGGCGCACATCTCCGGTTTGGTGGCCGCGAAACTGCACCCGGACCCCGTGCCGTTCGCGGACTTTACGACATCGACCACGCACAAGACACTGCGTGGCCCGCGCGGCGGAATCATTGTGTGTAAGCCCGAGTGGGCACAGAAAATCGACTCGGCGGTGTTCCCAGGCATCCAGGGTGGCCCGCTAATGCATGTGATCGCCGCGAAAGCCGTCGCGTTTGGCGAAGCGCTTCGCCCCGCGTTCCGCGACTACATTCAGCAAGTCATCGACAACGCGAAGTATCTCGCCGAAGATCTGATGAAGCACGGCTTCCCGATCGTCTCGGGAGGTACGGATAATCACCTGATGCTGATCGACGTGTTCACGAAAGCGGGCATCGGCGGCAAGCAAGCCGAGGCCGCGCTCGATGCGGCGGGCATCACAG
>JANXNT010000445.1 GCA_025353985.1 Limnoglobus sp. | reverse complement strand
ATCAATCAACGGCTGTTGCCTGCGTTTCGACTGTCGAAGACGGCGGACTTGCGGGCGATCGCGAGCCGGAGCCTGGAGAAAGCCAAGGCCGCTTCTGTTCGCGATGGCATCCCCGTGGCGCACGGCAGCTACATGGACTTGCTCAACGATCCCGCGATTGATGCGGTGTATATTCCGTTGCCGAACCACATGCACGACGAATGGACGCGGAAGGCCGCCGATGCGGGCAAGCATATCCTTTGCGAGAAGCCACTCACACCGACCGCGAAGGAAGCCGAGGCGCTGGTGGCCTATTGCCGCGCGAAGGGCGTCCGCATGATGGATGGCTTTATGTGGCCACACCACCCGCGCACGCACAAGTTACGCGAAACGATCGATTCGGGTGCCATCGGCGATGTAACGAAAGTCGTGGCCGGATTCACGTTTAACCTCGCCGGTTTGCCCACAAACAACATCCGGATGCAACCCGAAGCGGCGGGCGGCGGCTTGCTCGATGTCGGTTGCTACACGACGTATGCGATCCGCTGGTGGATGCGTGCCGAGCCGGTGAAGGTATGGGCACGCGCCGTGTTCGTGAATGGCGTCGATGTCGCGATGAGCGGCGTCATGACCTTCGCCGACAGTCGTACGGCGGTGTTCGATTGCGGCTTCACGCACCCACTGCGTACGGCGGTCGAAATCGTCGGCACGAAGGGCTGCATTCGCATTCCGAACATGTGGATTCCCGACGATCGTGCGGTCTTCCACCTCACTCGGCAAGACGGCGATTTTAATCAAGCACTGGACGCGGTCGAAACTCCTGGCCACAATCAGATGGTACACATGCTCGACGATTTCGCCGCCGCGATACAGGAACGACGCGAACCGTACCCGAATATGGACGAAGCGGTGAAAACCGCCCGCGTCATGGACGCGCTCGCGAAGTCGGCCAAAGAAGAGCGTGAAGTGACCGTTTGATCTGTCCCTGGAGATAAGCCTGTGTTTTCGATTCTCTCTCTGCTGGCACTTTCGGCGACGGCTGCGGTGCCCATCGACTTCAAAGATGGCGATCGGATCGTTTGGCTCGGTGGGGCACTCACCGAACGCGAACAGCGTTACGGACAGTGGGAAACCGCGTTGCTCATGCGGTTCCCAGATCGCAACATCACCGTACGGAACCTCGGCTGGAGCGGCGACACCGTGTTCGGCGATGCCCGCGCCGGGTTCGATAGTGCGGCACAAGGTTACCAGCGTTTGGTGAGTTTAACGCTAGAACTGAAGCCGACGGTGTTGTTCGTGAGTTACGGCACGAACGAATCGTTCGAAGGCAAAGCGGGCGTCGAAAAGTTCCAGAAGGGCTTAGAGAAATTGCTCGATTCGTTGAAGCCAACGAACGCGCGGGTGGTACTGTTCACGCCGATGCCGTTCGAGAAAGGGCCGGGTTTCCCCGACCCGACGAAGCGGAACGCGGACCTCGCACTTTACGCACGGGCCATTCAAAACGTGGCCGATTCGCGTGGGCACCGCTTCGCCGATCTGTATTCGTCGTGTATTCGGCACCCCGGTTCGTTCACCGATAACGGCATGCACCTAACCGAAGCCGGTTTCGCGGCCACGATCCCGAACTTCCTCACGGTGCTCGATCAATCGTGGCCGGGCGAAGACCCAAAGAAATTCGAAGCAGTTCGCAAGATCGTCGCAAACAAGAACGAATTGTTCTTCCACCGGTGGCGTCCGCAAAACGAGACGTACCTCTTCGGGTTCCGCAAGCACGAGCAAGGCAAGAACGCGAAAGAGATCGTCGAGTTCGATCCGCTGGTTGAAAAGGCCGAGAAAGAACTGCGCAGCCTATTAATGAAGTAACCCGCAAGCCCAGGGATCGACGTTCCTCGTCGTTCCCTGGGTAAACTTTCAAACACTCCGCACCCAATCGATACCCACTATGCGAATGCTCTTCACTTTTGGAATGTTACTCGTTCTACCCGCATTAGCGTTCGCGCAAACGAATGCGATCATCCCTGACTCCGACCCGGAGATCGAGCGGAAGTCGTTCATCGTGGCACCCGGATTCGAGGTGAACCTGTTCGCCGCCGATCCGCTGCTGGCGAAGCCGATCCAGATGAACTTCGACCCGCAAGGGCGGCTCTGGATTGCGTCGAGCGAGATTTACCCGCAAATCAAGCCGGGCGAGAAAGCCAACGATAAAATCCTGATTCTCGAAGATACGGATGGCGATGGCAAAGCCGACAAAACGACGGTGTTCGCCGATGGCTTGCTCATTCCCACGGGGATCGAACCGGGCGATGGTGGCGCGTATGTGGCGAACAGCACCGAACTCGTTCACCTGTCCGCATCGAAGCCCGGCGGCAAGGCGGATCGGACGCGAGTGATGCTCTCTGGTTTCGGCACCGAAGACACGCACCACATCATTCACACGTTCCGCTGGGGGCCAGATAGTGCCTTGTATTTCAACCAGTCGATTTACATTCACAGCCACCTCGAAACCCCGCACGGCGTGAAGCGGCTTAACGCGGGTGGCATCTGGCGTTACCGCCCCGAAGTGGCGGGCCTCGATGTTTTCGCACGCGGTTGGGTCAACAGTTGGGGCCACCACTTCGATAAATACGGCCAATCGTTCGTCACCGATGGCGCGGGCGGCGAGGGCATCAACCACGCGGTGCCCGGCGCGTCGTACCTCACCGCTTACGGTACGAACCGCATCTTGCACGGCATGAACCCCGGCAGCCCGAAGCATTGCGGCCTCGAAGTGGTCAGTGGCCGACATCTGCCCGACGACTGGCAGGGTAACCTGATTACCAACGATTTCCGCGGCCACCGTGTCTGTCGCTTCGTACTCCGCGACAATGGCAGCACCTACGAATCGCGCGAACAACAAGAAATCATCAAGACGAACCACCCCGCGTTTCGGCCGATCGATGTGAAGATGGGGCCGGACGGGGCGATCTACATCGCCGACTGGTACAACCCGATCATTCAACACGGTGAAGTCGATTTCCGCGACCCGCGCCGCGACCACACCCACGGCCGCATCTGGCGGATCAC
>JANXNT010000439.1 GCA_025353985.1 Limnoglobus sp. | reverse complement strand
TCATGCGAACGCCACCAAAATCCCCCACCTCTTTTTTGGTGAGGTTCAGTTTCGGTACACCAAACTCCTCGACATAGGTCGGACTGTGCAACTTCAGCCTGACAAGCTGTACCTCAGTTGGAATCGCCTCAACCCTGAGGCCCCAAGGTATGCCAGCGTCATAACTGAATTTATGACACTGTTTGACAATATCAATGAATTCGCGACTGGTGCTTCGTTAGGTTCCGTTCGACCGAACCTTTGGGAGGTTCACTACATCAACCAGATACCACCGGGGCAATTGTGGAGTGATCCCAAGGACTGGCATCGTGTCTTCCCGACACTGTTTCCGTCTGTAGCGCCATCGGTTACAGACCTCCGATTCGCTACCTATTCTGGTGAATGGCATTTTGAAATCCAGCCGGAGAAGGGGCGGGTTCACGTGCGGGTGGCAAAGATGATAATGAACAAGAGTACTTCGCCGACCCTCTATTTCTCTTTGCTTGCCCGCGGTGAAATCGGCCCGAGTGGCATACTGGACCTTGGCAGCGGGCTTGAGATTGGGCACGCGGCTTGCATGAAACTGTTTTTCGAGCTAACTTCTTCTGAGGCACATAGCGAGTGGGGGCTTAAATCATGAAAAAACTTCCTCCCGGTCAAACCACCACATTGTTTTTTCGCGAATGGGAATCGGCTTACGATGAGACACGCGATCTCGATAAATATATGTCCAACTGGGACGGAGCCGATGCCGATCCCGTGCCTCTGAAACTGATTCAATATACTCTGCTATTTTTTCGTCACTTAGAGGAGCGAAATGTTCCTGCGCCCGATTCCGTATATCCAGTAGCCGACGGTACGGTGATCGCCGAATGGCATCACCCCGGTGGCTGCGTCCAGATTGCCAACATCATGTCGGGGCGTATCAGCGTTGTAATGATGGATCCGAACGGGAAAATTGTTCCGCAACCTTCCGAGGCACAAGTCCCTGCGGGTACTATTGATCCGCAGTGCGGGGATTCGCTTGCCGACGGTGATGCATTCGAATTCACACTTGCTGCCTAAACAGACTCGATTTCGCTTATGGTTACTGGGTCTACTCAACTTCCGGATGACTTGCTTCCTGTTGAAGGTGGTGAGTTCTTGATGCGAAGGATACTCAAACGTCTCGCAGAGTATGACCGTGAAAAATCGCCTCCAATTCAAATAGCGGCGTTTCTGCCTACCAAACGCGATATCGATGGGCTTTCACTCAACAGGCGTATTTCCGGTCAACACAAGACTTTCCTTACTCCTGAGAATCTCAAAAACTGGCATGAGGTACCAGATAACATTCGCGAGACTTGCGGTGTGGTTGCCGTTCTTGCTACATCAGCCCGTGAAATCGGCCTGACGGTCAAGACCGACCCTGCTGGCACGCCCGGTCACGTTTTGATCGAGGAGATCAACTGGGATGATTTCGCGGGTGATCGGCATACGAATGAGTCCCGCGAGAGAATCCTCGAGTGGGCACTCCAGTTAATCAGAAACGCCGATGTCATAATCGCTCCCGGCAAACCAAAAACTGACATGAGTCCGAGCACTCCGTAAGACGAGACTTTCGGGACAGCTTCCTGTTGACACAACCTCAATCGAGGCGAAACGAATTCCCATCTCTCACGGCTTTAGCCGCGCACTCGCTGCGCTCGTTCCTGCAGTAGCTGCAAATGTCGCTTTGAGGCGCTCGAAGTCGCTGCTTTCGGCGCGCTGCCAACAGCGTTGTGCGAGTTTCAGGTAGCGGGCGGCTTCCTCGGGTTCGCCGCTTTGCGTGCAGACGGCCCACATGCCGAGCGCGCCGCGGACGCTTCCTGAGTCGTGTGCGAGTGCCTCCTGATACGCTTCGCGTGCCTCAATGAGTTGGCCCGCATCGAGTGCGCCGCGGCCCCACGATTCCATGAAGTACGCGCCGCCACCCCATGCGTGATGCGCGTAGTCGTCTTTCGTTTTGTCGATCGTGCGCTTCAGCAGTTTGATGCCCGCGTCGCCGTTGCCGGTCTTGCAGGCGTAGCGGCCTTGCACTTCCCAGAGTCGCAGCTCGCGTTGTCGTTCGCCGCGCTTCGATTGGTTCGCGTGCTGCATCGTGTCGATCTCGGCTTTGGCGCGGTCGAGGTCGCCGCGTTCGATTGCCAGAATTGCGGCAAAGTATGCGGCGGTGGCTTTGTCGCCCTTGCGCAACTTGCTCACGAGTTCTTCGGCGTCGGCCCATTCTTGCAAGCTCGTGGCCATGCGAAACCACTCTTGGCGGTAGTGATATTTGTAACCTTCGCATTCGATGCGGATCTGTTTCGTTTCGCGGAAACGGCCATCGTGGATCAGGCTGCGCGTCAGCGTTTCGAGGTGATGGCTGAACTGATGGTCTTCGTCGGGCTTCACGTTTTGCAGTTTGTGATAGTCGCGTTGCAGTTCGATCGCGTGCCACGAATAGTCGGTGGTCTTTGCCCATTTGCCCACGCGCATCCCGAGGTGTGCC
>JANXNT010000398.1 GCA_025353985.1 Limnoglobus sp. | reverse complement strand
CGCCGGGCACAAGATTTGCTAGAGATGCGATCGACTCTCGCCTACGTCTTGCTGCCGAGGATTCGCATTCCGTAGAAGCTGCGATGCACGAAGAACATCGAGATCACCAGGAACGTGATCGTTAAGCCGATGGCGAGGTTGCCGTTGTCCTTGTTCTTCTTGAGTTCCTCAGCGAGTTCCACGGCTAACAACCCGAATAGCGTCGTGAACTTGATGATCGGGTTCAGCGCGACGGAACTCGTGTCTTTGAACGGATCGCCCACGGTATCGCCGACGACACAAGCATCGTGAAGCGGGGTTCCTTTCGCTTTCAATTCGGTTTCGACGATCTTCTTCGCGTTGTCCCACGCACCGCCCGCGTTCGCCATGAAGATCGCCTGATACAGGCCGAACAGTGCGATGCTAATCAGGTAGCCGATGAAGAAAAAGCTTTCTAGGAAGGCGAATCCGAGCGTCGCGAAGAACACCGTGAGGAAGATGTTGAACATCCCTTTCTGTGCGTATTGCGTGCAAATCTCGACGACCTTTTTGCTGTCTTCCGTGCTCGCCTTTTTCACCGAATCATCGAGCTTGATGTTCGCTTTGATGAACTCGACCGCACGATACGCCCCCGTCGTCACGGCTTGCATACTCGCACCGGTGAACCAGTAAATCACTGCACCGCCCGCGATGAGGCCGAGCAAGAACGGCGGGTACAAGATCGAAAGTTTATCGAGGTTAATCGCGAGTGCGCGGTGCGTTTCGGGGTCGGTCGTCAGGCCCATGATGATGCTGAAGATCATCGTCGTGGCACCGACCACGGCCGTGCCGATGAGCACCGGTTTCGCAGTGGCTTTGAACGTGTTGCCCGCTCCGTCGTTCTTTTCGAGGTTGTCTTTCGCGACCTGGAAATCGGCATCGTAGCCGTAGACGGTTTTCAATTCGCTCTTGATATTCGGCTCTTCTTCGATCGCCGAAAGTTCGTAAACGCTCTGTGCATTATCGGTGACAGGCCCGTAACTATCGACCGCAATCGTCACCGGCCCCATGCCGAGGAACCCGAACGCCACGAGGCCGAACGCGAACACCGCCGTCGTGCCATTCAGCATAATTCCGCCTGGGATCATCAAGCTGATCCAGTACGAAATCGCCATGAGCGCGAGCAACGTCATGCCGATCCAGTAGGCGGAGAAATTCCCCGCAACGAGGCCCGAAAGAATGTTGAGCGACGCACCGCCTTCGCGGGACGATGTCACGACTTCGCGAACGTGGGCGCTTTCGGTACTGGTGAAAATCTTCACCAGCTCGGGGATGATCGCCCCGGCCAGCGTGCCGCAAGTAATAATCGTCGACAGTTGCCACCAAACCGACGTCGAGCCACCGAGGTTCGGAATCAGCAAGTAGCTCATCGAGTAGGTTGCCACGACGCTGACGATGCTCGTCAACCAGACGAGGAACGTGAGCGGCGCTTCGTAGTTGAAGTCTTTGCTTTCGCCATATTTCGCCTTCGCGAGCATTTCGTTCACGAAGTAACTGACACCCGAAGCGATGACCATCATCACGCGCATCATGAAGATCCAGACGAGCAATTGCACTTGGATTTTCGGGTCGCCAACCGCGAGCAAAATGAAAGTGATGAGTGCCACACCCGTGACGCCGTAGGTTTCAAAGCCGTCAGCGCTCGGCCCCACGCTGTCACCCGCATTGTCGCCCGTACAGTCGGCAATCACGCCGGGGTTCCGCGCGTCGTCTTCCTTGATTTTGAAAACGATTTTCATCAGGTCGGCACCGATGTCGGCGATCTTCGTGAAGATACCACCCGCCACCCGCAGCGCCGCGGCACCCAGCGATTCGCCGATGGCGAAGCCGATGAAGCACGGGCCAGCGTACTCGCCGGGAACGAACATCAGAATGATGAGCATCAACAGCAATTCGACGCTGATCAGCAACATGCCAATGCTGATGCCCGCCTTCAACGGGATCGCGTAGCACGGGTAGGCTTTGCCACTGAGCGCAGCAAACGCGGTCCGGCTATTTGCGAACGTGTTGACGCGGATACCGAACCACGCAACGCCGTAACTGCCGAGGATACCCACGACGCTGAACCCGAGAATGACGGCCACAATCTCAAGCGGGAAGCCATCGCGAATGATCCCCGTCGCGGGATCTTTGTACTTCGTTAGGTAGCCGAAGTAGAGTCCGATAACCGCCGCGATGAACAGCCAGAGCATCGCGAGGAATTTGCCCTGCGTAATCAGGTATGTTTTGCAGGTTTCGTAAATCAGTTCGGAAACTTCGAGCATGCATTTGTGAACGGGCAGGTTCTTGAGATCCCGGTACATGAGCAATCCGAAGATCAGCCCCGCCACCGACACGGCCAAGCCCACGTAGAGCAAGTCCTTGCCGCCCAGGCTATCGCCGAGGAACTTCGTCGAGTTCAGGTCCGGTAGTTTCAGGTCCGCTTCGCCTGCGTAACCGAGCGCGGGACTAAAGATCACGGCAAGCATCGTCGCTAAGAGTGGTCGCGCGAGACGCCGTACAGTCGACAAAAGCATCAGTGAATCTCCGATTATGACGCGACATCGTGGGCCGTACGCGAGGAGAGTCCGGCAAAGGAGCCACTGTCGGTCATGTGTAGAAGTGTGACAGCCTAACCGACGACCGAACCGATTACGAGCATTATTCCGGCAATGTCTGGAAACGTGCCACTCACTCTTCGCTCTTGCCGTCGCCGAGGCGACCGCCGTAACCGTTGCGGCCCGTGTTTCGCTTTTGGTCTTTTTGGTGCTTGTAAACCGCAAGATCGCGGCGGAGTTGCGTGTTGTGTTCATCGCGAAGGCGACGGTAGACGGTCATCCAATAGCGGCGCGAGGCCCAACCGTCCCACATGGCGACGCTAAGCAACACGAACACGAGCGAGATGACGGCAATCCAGTATGCAGTGTAATAGCGAACGAAGGCTTTGTCTTGCTCGGGGATGACTCTCGTTTCGCCCTCCGCTAACGCAGGTTTTGCACTGTTTGCATCCGCAATTGCGCTGGCACGCGCTTCCGTGCCGGACAAGAACGTAAAGGTAATCAGCCCACCGATGAGCAACATCAGCAAACCCGCAAACAGACGGCGACGGTGACGGCGACGTAGGAAGTTCAGCTCGTCGCTCGGCACATGAGCACGCGCGTTCAGATCGCGCAACCCGGTAATTTGCATGTACCCAGAGATGAATCCGAGGAGCATGAGCGGAACGGCGACAATCAACGCATTGCGGGTCGCAGGATCCACGGAGAACCTCGCACGTTTCACTCTTCGCAGAGAATGTGGCAAACCGATACTCGATCATAGCATCTTCAGCAAACCGATGTGCGACGGCAACAGGAAACCGATTAACCTTTCGCGGCTGAACGGCACTTGTCGGAACAGTATTTGACTTCGTCCCAATTCTTCGCCCACTTCTTGCGCCAGACCATCGGCCGGGCACACGCGAGGCACGTTTTCACGGGCAGATCGGACTTCTTGATCGATTTCGGCATGATTTCAAACGGGTTGAGTTTCGATGACATTCCGCCAGAAGGCGGGCATACCAGCATAGGCTTGTCCGTAACTGAGTTCGAGCGGCGTGTCGATGTATCGCTTGCGGTTGAGGAACAACGGCATCGCGGTCAGCGCGTCACCCACGGCATACGGCTCGATGTATGCGGTCGGGTCGTAACCATCCCAGCAATACGCGGCCATAGTCAGCGGTTGGCCTTCGGTGGGCGTGTAGCGCTTGCGATCGAACTGACGCCAAATCGAGGCATGCATCCCAGCAGGGTCGTTCGCGGTCGGCGGAAAGGGATCGATCATGAGAACGTGAACGCCTGCATGGAGAAAGCCGGCGACCTTCTCGGCGAAGCGTCGCACGTGGCCACGACGATCTTTATTCGAAGGCGAAACGATCTCGATGATGGCAACGATCTGGTGCCCGCTGATGTGCCGTATTGTGATGCGGCGCTCGGGTCGACGCGGTTTGGCCAACTTCAAAAGCGGTTGCGTCTGATACTTCACCCGTGGCGTCATTTCGAGAACCGCCGTGCCCCTCCCATGCGATCCGTTCGCACCGGCGTGATACGTGACCACATCCGGCTCCGCAATATCGACCCGCTGGTCGGTCATCGCGTAATAATCGTCGGGTAAGGCACCTTCGTTCAACGCTTCTTTCAGGTGAATCAACCACGAGTTATGGAAGTCGTGATACGTTCCCGCGCTGACTCGCGTCCAGTCGTGCATCGGCATGTTGGTTCCTCCGGTACGAATTCACACCATCTTAACAGTTCATACCGTGCCGCGAAAGCCTCGCCTACATGGCCTGCGTGATTGGGTTGAGAAATAACTCGCGGACCTTTGCCAAGCGAGCCGCTTGTTCATCTGCAAAACCGGGTGGATTCGGCCTCGTCCTATCTTGCGACAGACCTGTAAATAGCTCGTGGTAGGTTTTCTCGACAGCAGCTCGCCCGTAACGCTCTGCGCGTAAGATTTTGCCGTTCGGGTCGATCACTTTCACTTCGAAGCGGTCGTCGTTCGGCAGTGCGCGGTCGAAGTGGACTTCCATAACCACCAACCCGCCGGAATAGCTCTTTTCGCTGCGAAAATAGAGTTTGT